>JACMMD010001235.1 GCA_014379235.1 Anaerolineae bacterium | reverse complement strand
GGTTGGTATCACCCCCTCGACTTTACACAACTCTGGCAGATGCGCCTTTCTCCAGCGTTCATCGACTACGTGACGTTCGATCTTGTGCCCACACTGCCGCCAGTTATCTTGGACAGCGGCGTTTACGTCATCGCCAACGGCGACACGATTGAGGGCATTCGTCCACCGGGCGAGGTCTTATGGCGCGTACAAGCCGACGGGGTAATCACTGGCATCGCGGCGCTTTCGGGTGAGCGAGTGGTGGCGCATACGCGCAACGGTCAAGCGGTGGCGCTGCAAAATGGGCGTTATGCGGCGCTGTGGGATGTGCCCGGCCCTGATGAACCGTTCGCGGTTCTGGGCGAAACGCTGGTGTTTGTCACCGATGAAGGCGGGTTAGCGGCCTTTGACGCGGCAGGCCTCGGCTTGTGGACGCTGCCCTCGACTCCCGGCGCGCTGGTGGTCGATTTTCGCGGTAACGGCGCGACAGAGGCCGATGGTGGCGAAGTCGCGTTGAGCCTGCGTACACCCGAAGGTGTCTCGCTGCGATTGGTCGATGCGGCTGGCGGCGTGACTTATGACGAACATATGCTGCGCGCTCCGGTTATCGCGCCGACGGCCAGCGGAAGTTGGATGGTTCTGGAAGGCACACAGCTTGCACGTATCGACCCTAATGTCACAGAGTCGGCGCAGAGCGTTAGCCAGTCGCTTGGCACGGTTAGCCCACCGCCGGGACGAACGGCCAGCCTGACAGCGGACATGCTCGGCAACAGCTACGTTCACTTGGGTGATAACGATGATACGCTGGTCGCTTTTGGGCCGAGCGGCGAACTGCGCTGGCGCGTCGATTATCCGCCGACGGATAACGTTCTGCCGCCGCTCATGCGAACGGGCAATGGCTGTCTGCTGTATGCACTCGACGCGGATGGCAAGTTCAACATTTTCAACACTGCTAACGGCGAACTGCTGACTCAAATGCAGCTTTACTCAGGTGGCAACGAGAGCAGCCGCCCACGCGCCCGCGTATTGAATGTCGACGCAGCGGAGCATATCAATATCGCTGGCGGCTTTCTGACGATGGTCACGATGGATGGTTGGCTGCTTGGCGGCGAGGTGATGCAAAACTGCCGCATGGGGTAAAGCCCTAAGTCATCTGGATTGTAACAATCAGAGCAGAGTATACTAGGGATGCGTCTGCAAAGGCGCATTGGCTCTGGACATGCTGATGGGGGTCGCGTCGTGATGCCGAAAAAGACGATATTCTTGATGTTGTGCGCCTTGCTGTTGGCGCTTACGGCCTGCAATCTGGACAGCGCGCCGGGAGATGTCAAAGCGGAAGGCGATGCTTCTGCGGGTGCGACGTTGGAAGTCGATCCCGACAAGGTTGATGACTCCGAAGCGACACCAGAAATAGCAGCCGAGTCGCAAGGGGTCGCGGTAGCCGATGCCAACCCCGATACCTCGAACTTGCAATCGACACCTGAGCCGCCCGCACCGCTCAATACAGCCGTGCCGCCGACAGCCACCATTATTCCCACTGAGACTACTACTCCAACCACCGCACCGACGGCAACCCTTGACCCCACCATCAGTGCGATGCTGGTACGCCCGATTGATACCACGCTGCTCGTTTGGACTGCTGACGGTGCAGCGCCGGGATTGAACCAGACTGCGAATCCGGGACAAGCGGCATTTGTGGACAGCGAGGGCATCAAATCGGGGATGGATTTACCTGCGCCGACGAGTACCGTTCTGGCTTGCGGCGGGCCACAGGCGGCTGTGTCGGCGGATGGCCGCTACTATGCCTTCTACTCAGGCACGGACATCGGCGCACTGTACTTGATGATTGACGAACAGCCACCCTCTCGTGTGACCGATAATCTGAGCCTGCTCACCTGTCTTGGTGGCGGAACGTTCCAGTTCTCCGGCGATAGCAGCCGCTTCGCCTACATCGCCTATGATGCAGACGCCACTCGCGGCGAGTTTGCGCGGGGCGTGCTGCGTGTTCATGCCAGCGCTGATCCCGCTGAGGTCGAAACCTTCGACAACGTAGCCGCGTTCGATATGCAGTTCGGGCAGCTTGCTTACGCGACGTTCTTCACCAATGATCGCAATGAAGTTGACGAAGTGGCCGTGACTGTCTGGGATGGCACAGCCGGACGCGAACTGGCCACGATTAACCCTGACCCCGACTCGGTGGACTGCCGCTTCACTAGCGCGTCACTGGATTTCGCGCCAAGCGGCGATCTGGGT
>JACMMD010001234.1 GCA_014379235.1 Anaerolineae bacterium | reverse complement strand
CGCACCGGAACAGCTCGAACGGCTGCGAAAACGCGGGTTAGGCGCGAAGCGGTCATTGGCGCTGCGAGAGTTCGCGTTGGGCATCGAGTCGTTGGAGCGATTCGTTCGCCGTGAGCCGCTGCGCCGCGTTCACGAATGCGCGTTCGGGGTACTGGCGTTGGAAAGCGAACCCGTCGATCCAAGATTATAATCTTCTTGCTCTAAACTCTTGCAACCCGTTAGAATTGTGTCATGGCAAAACAAAGTTTTAATGCAATCGAACACGTCGACGATTTCGAGCGCCGCCGCGCCAAGTACCAACCCGTGTCGAAAGGGCTGCACGAGGTCTATGGCACAGTGCGCTGGCATACGGATAACACGGGCGTTGATATGCTGGTCGAGTGCATCCTCAGCCAGAGCACCAGTGATCTCAACAGTGGGCGTGCGTTCGCGGCGTTGAAGGCGCGTTATCCCGGATGGGAGCAGGCGGCGGCTGCGCCTATCGAGGAGTTGATCGAGACGATTCGTTCGGCGGGGCTGGCCAACCAGAAAGCCCCGGTCATTCAAGAGGCGCTGCACCGCATTTATACGGAGCGCGGCGGTTATGACATCGACTTTCTGAACGACATGCCGCTTGATGAGGCCAAAGCATGGCTGACGGCGATGCGTGGCGTAGGGCCAAAAACGGCGGCCATCGTGCTGTGCTTCTCGTATAATCGCCCGGCCTTCCCGGTGGATACACACGTTCACCGCGTCGGCCAGCGCATCGGTTTTCTGCCGAAAGGGATTAGCGCTGATCGTGCCCATGATGTCATGGAAGCGATGATTCCGCCGCAAGCGCACTACGATTTTCATATTACGCTGATCCGTCATGGACGGGAAATCTGCTTGGCGCGCCGCCCGCAGTGCGAGCGCTGCCCGATCACGGCCTACTGCGACTATTATCGAGAACAACATGACTGGTCAAATCCCACCCAACGCGACTGAAAATGCCGCCGCTTCGAGCGCCGGGGGCTACATTACCGATCAGGAAATCGTCAACTTGCGGCATGGTGTTCAACTGCTGCGAACCCAGATTCAGGCGGGCCAGTTAGACAGCGGCTTTATTATCCAGCAAGTGGATAAGATGGTCAGCGTTTTAGGGCGTATCGAGATCGAACGTAAAGCGCGCAAGAAAGAAGGGCGCTTCGAGGCACTGTACAACGTCAGCCGCTTGCTTGGCTCATCGCTGGATTTGCAGGTAGTTCTCGATCAGGTAATGGACGCTGTTATCCAGCTTACCAACGCCGAGCGCGGCTTTTTGATGCTGCGCGATGATGATGGCGACCTCGCTGTGAAGGCAGCGCGCAACCTCGACCAGCAAACTATCAGCAGCGACAAGTTCAAATTCAGCCGCACGATTGCCAACGAAGTCTTAGACAGCGGGCGGCACATCATCACCATGAACGCCGCCGAAGACCCACGTTTTGCAGCTCAGGCCAGCATCGTCTCGCAGTCGCTACGCAGCATTATGGCCGCGCCGCTGTGGGCGCGTGGCATGATTATCGGCGTGGCCTATGTGGACAGCCGCGTGACTGTCGGCCTCTTTGACGAGGATGATCTCGAAGCGTTAGACGCGCTGGCCGGGCAAGCCGCGATCACCATCGACAATGCGCGTTTGTTCAGCGCCACCGATCAACGCCTAGCGGCGCATGTCGAAGAACTGCTGCAACTGCGGCGCATTGACCGCCAATTGAACGAAACGCTTGACGCCGATAAAGCCATGCAGTACACACTCGAATGGGCCTGCCGCTTGACCGGCGCTACCAGCGGCCAGCTTGGACTTCAAGAACCTGACCAGCACATCCGCACGACGCATCAGGTTGGTGCGCCGCTTCATGCCGACGCTAACTCGGAACCATACGAGTATCTGGACGTGGCGTATCCGCAGGTGTTGGCAGTGGTCGAACGCGGCATGTCGATGCTGATGGATGTCGATGGGCGTTCGGTGATGCTTGTGCCGGTTCGCCGTGAACACAAGGTCATCGGCGTGGTGGTTCTCGAACGCGAGGACGAAGGCGGTTTCACGCTGTATCAGCAAGACCTCGTTGAGCGTGTCGTGGCGCGTGCGGCGGTGGCTATTGAAAACGCTCGACTGTATGCGGCGGTGCAAGCGGCGGATAAGGCCAAGAGCGAATTTGTGGGCATTGTGGCGCACGACCTCAAAGTGCCGATGACCAGCATCATGGGCTATGCTGACCTGACGCGGATCGATGGCAATTTGAGCGATCAGCAAAGCGACTTTGTAGACAAAATCATCGACACGGTGTATCGCATGGAGAAGTTGGTTTCCGATCTATCGGACATCAGCCGTATCGAAAGCGGCCACTTCTTCATGAACGAAACCCGCGTTTCGGTATCCAACATCGTCAAGGCGATGAAGGATAACACCATGACACAGATCGATGCGCGTGAACATAAATTCATCGAGAAGATCGAACTAGATTTGCCGGACATGTGGGTCGATTATTATCGCCTGCTGCAAGTGCTGACCAACCTTGTCAGCAACGCTTATAAATACACGCCCAACGGCGGCACGATTATGGTACGTGCGCGGCGTATTGAAGGCGGCGCTGGCGAACCGCGTATCGAGTTTATGGTGCGCGATTCGGGCGTGGGCCTTTCGCCGGAGCAGCTCGCCAAACTTGGCACGAAATTCTGGCGGGCGAGTGATCGTTATACCCGCTCACAGCCGGGAACAGGGCTTGGCTACTCGATCACGCGCAGCCTTGTCGAGCAGATGGGCAGCACCATCGACGTGAAAAGTGAGGTTGGCACGGGCAGCATGTTTACCTTTAGCATCGCTACAGCGACGGAGAGCGTCGCGGAAACAATCGAAACCTACTGATGAAACATCTTTTTCTGTCTCCCCATATTGACGATGTGGTGTTTAGCTGCGGCGGTTTCGTTCATCAGCTTTCGGGGCGCGACGAGCAAGTCGAGGTTCTGACGGTCAACGCTGGCGACCCGCCACCGACGCTGCCAGATTCGCCCATCGTGCGCGAACTGCACCAGCGCTGGAATCGCGGCGAGAACCCGTACATCGCCCGTCGTATCGAGGATGAGCACGCTTGTCGGGCAGTCGGCGCGCAAGCGTTTCACATGGGTTTGCAGGACTGTATCTATCGCACGGTGAACGGTGAGGCATTGTATCCGACGGGCGTCTTTGGTGACGTACATCCTGACGACCCGCAGTCGGATATTCTGGCGCAAACACCCAGCCCGATTACAGATGTCGATGTGCTGTATATTCCTCTTGGCGTGGGGCATCACGTCGATCATCAGCTTGTCCGCGATTGGGGCATGAAACTGGCGGCGCAGGGTGTTGGGCGCGAAGTGGTCTTCTACGAGGAATACCCGTACATCCGCGTTGATGGCGCGGTTGAAAAAGCGCTGGAATTCTTCGCGCCGCAAACGTTGACGGTGGACACGATCAGCATGTCAGAGGCCGATGTGGCGGCTAAGGTCAACGCATCGCAGCAGTACGAGTCGCAGATCAGTTCGTTCTGGGCGGATGCGGACGCGCTGGCAGTGGAAATCCGCGAGATCATGACGCGCTTCGGCGGCCCGCCTGTGGAGCGGTTCTGGAAAAAGTAATGAGTGACAAGTAATGGGTAATGAGTTTTTCTTTTCAACTCATCACTCATCACTAACAAGCAAAGGCTAACAACTCATGGCGAATGATTCATTACAACAAGCTCAAGCGGCGCTGTCCGAACTCATCGAGGCGGCACGCACAGGGGCGATTATCCCGATTCGCCTGACGGGGCAGCTTGAAGCGCTTGGCGACCTATTGGCCAAAGCCAGCGAGGAAGCCGAAAAAGCCGCCCAAAAAGCGGCCAGCGCACAGCCGCCCGAACTGGCGGAGTACATCAAAGAGCAGGGCGAGTTCGTGTCTGTCGCGGTGCATGATCTTCGTTCGCCGCTGACCGCTGTTCGTGGCTACGCCGATATGCTCAACACGCCAGCGATGGGCGAACTCACCGATATGCAAAAGCAGTTTCTCGTCGTCATTCGCAGCAATGTCAAGCGTATGGAAGGACTGCTGACGGACGTCAGCGACGTGAACAAGCTGCGCTCGAACCGCCTGCGCCTCGCCCCGAAGATGGACATGGCCAAGAACGTTCTCGGCATGGTAGAAAAGCAGATGCGCCCGCTTGCCGACGAATTGGGGCGAACGCTGACGTTCGACATACCGCAGGGTTTACCCATCCTCAACCTTGATGGCGAAATCCTCGTGCGCGTATTGGTCAAGCTGGTGGAGAACGCGCTGCGCTACTCGCCGCAGGAAGATGCAGAGGTGGTCATTAGCGCGGCGGCAGACGATAGCAATCTCATCATTACGGTGCGCGATAACGGCATCGGCATGATGCCGGAAGAATTGGAGCAGTTGCAAAAACGGGAGTTGTATTGGCGCTCCGAAAACGAAGATGTACGCGCCTTCAAGGGCAGCGGTTTGGGCATCCCGATTGCGTATGGACTGATTGAGCATCTCGAAGGCAGCATTGCCGTAGAGAGCGAAGCGGGTGCTGGTACAATGTTCACGCTGCGACTGCCGGGGATGAGTTAGGGAGACGTGCGAAATGGTCGTTGAGAAAAAACTGGTTACGGCGGACGAATACGAGGATTTCATCGCGCTGCCTGAGAATCGCAATCGGCGCTTTGAACTTTTCAACGGGGAAATCATCGAAATGTCACCAACAATGGAACACGGCATAAGCGGAAGCATCATTAATGGGGAGTTGTATAGCTGGAATAAGGTAAACCCCATTGGTAGGGTAATGACCGAAACCAGCTATCAAATGCCGGATGACGAACACAACGCGCCGATACCGGATGTGTCGTTCATTGTTGGCTTAGACACGCCGATTGTCCGCAAGGGCAATGTGCCGCGTATGCCCGATCTGGCCGTTGAAGTGAAGTCCCCGACGAATACCTACCTCGAACAGCGCGAGAAAGCGGCATACTATATCGCTAACGGCTGTCGGTTAGTGTGGTTGGTGTTCCCTGCCAAGCGTCTCATCGAAGTCTATCGCCCGAACATGGACGTGGAAATCCTCACCGATGAAGATACGCTCGACGGTTACGACGTGCTGCCCGGTTTTCGGTTAGCCGTGCGCGACGTATTCGTGCCGCGCTAGAGAATCAGCGCAAGAAATCGGAACTTCTGCCCCGCTTCAAGATGCCGCCTGTGTGGTACAATTTCGGTTAGAATTGATGTAATCTAACCGTGATTCGATGTCCCAAAACGAAGCAAATCGCACTCCAAATTACTGGCTAACGTTGTTCACCTACCGCACATGGGAAGAATTTCTCGCAGCGGGCGGCAGCGTGGCTGGCTTTCGAGATCGGCGCTGGCGCACTGTGCAGCAGATGCGCGCTGGCGACGTGCTGTTGTGCTACCTGACGGGCATCTCGCGCTTCATAGGCATTCTCGAAGTGACGGGCAAACCCTATCAGAGCTACACGTCGATCTGGAGTGAGGCGGTTTATCCGTGCCGCGTACCTGTGCGCGTACTGCTCACACTGCGTCCCGAATTCGGCGTACCCGTGACCGGGCTTGAGGGGCAGTTATCGTACTTCCAGAACATGAAAACGCCCTATGCATGGTGGGGGCATTTCAACGCCTCGCCCACCAAAGAGCGCCCCGCCGATGCCAGCGCTATCGTGGACGCGATGCAAGCCGCCGCGCAAAATCCGGTATGGCGCGAGTTTGACCCGCGCAAGCTGGAGCGTAAAGAGCAGCCGCTTTACAGCGCGGTAGCGGGCGCGGTCATCGTGCCGGAAGACGACGAAACCGAGAGCTTACCCGACGTTGTCGAGGAATTGGCCGAACCTGTCGAACTGGGCATGAAAGCGCCGCCGAAAGTCACTCACGAAGAAATTCAATACATGCTGCTGCATCTCGGCAGCGCGATGGGGCTGGATGTGTGGGTGGCGCGCAATGATCGCGGGCGCTCGTATGATG
>JACMMD010000134.1 GCA_014379235.1 Anaerolineae bacterium | reverse complement strand
TGCGGGCGACAGCCGCCACTTTCGTCCCTTCACGGGCGAAGGCCAGCGCGGTAGCATGACCGATGCCGCTTGATGCACCTGTCACCAGTGCCACACGGTCTGTCTCTGGCGAAAAACTCATCGACTATGGGCCAACCTGCTGCGGTGGATCCATCGTCGGTGGTGGGTTTGGTGACCCTTTACGGCGCTTGAACACGCAGAAGTAAATGTTACTCCAGACGCGATCTTCGCCGGAGAACAAAATATCGCCCTTCGAACCACGTGGGACGGGCTGCATATGCACCAGTTCCCAGCCCTGTTCACCAAGCCCGTTGAGTTCTGGCAGCATCGTTTCGGGAGCGTAGCGTGGCACTTTCTTCATGTCGGGGCGGTGCTGTTTCAGATACTCTCGAACACCCTTTGCCCGCACATTAGCTTGAACGAACGTCGATAGATATTCCCATTTATCCATTGTTGGCTGGCAGCGCAGGAAGCGATGTTCCGACGCCGCGCTCGTCTCCTTTCGCGCTGAAGGCTAGAAGCTGCTCTTAGATTACCCGACTTTGGGGAGCGCTTACAAGTAGCTCGTATGAATGCTTGCCGCGAACTGGGCGCTTGGCTATGATAAGCTGTGTGAGCCGACGTCGAAAGGAATGATTGTGCGGGACGTGCGCTTTTATCCGCTGTTAATACTTGGGATTGTGGCGATCTTTGCGGCGGCATGGCTGCTCAAGAGAGAGGCTTATCCGGTCACTCATGTGCCCATGTTTTCAGGACGCAGTACCAGAGGCGCTGTCGAATACACACGTCATTTCGAGCGTTACGCGGATGGTTCCGAGCAAGCTGCACGGCCAGAGCATGACCTCGCCGTGTTCAAATATACGCGCTATCGCCCGGCCATTTCGAGTTGTTTTGATGAGTCGCTCGTTCGCTGCGAACTGATTTTGGGAGTGATGGCGCGGGCCGCGCAAGCCAATGGGCGTGATGTGAGTGTTTATGTTTTAGAGCGCTGGCTCTGGGATTTCAGCGAAGAGCCGTGCTGTGGCCATTTGATCAGAACCCTAGAATTTCCGGTAGCCGATTTGAGCCAAGATGCAAACCTTGAGTAGGTTCGTCCCGCCGACCAGCGCATTTACGCTTGGCGTGTTCCGTGCGCTGGTCTGCGCGGTGCTGCTGGCGAATGCACTATGGGAAGACCTGTCGAACGTTACGAAACTGCCGTTGGGCCTGCGTCAGCGCATGGGCACGGCGAACTGGCTGCCGGAGGCGATTTTTACGAACGAAACGCTGCTAATAGTTATCCAATTGGTCACTATTATCACGCTCGTGTTAGGTATGCTTGGATTGTGGACGCGGCTGACACTGCCGACAGCATTGGTGTCTACCCTGTTGATGGGCGGCATTATCCGTTCGATGACCTCTTATTATCACATTAACGTCGCTACATGGTGGCTGCTGCTGATTTTGTGCTGGACACCGTGTGCGGACACTTTCAGCATCGACGCATGGCGCAAGCGCGACACTTATGCCGCGCTGCGAAAACGGACGCCGCCGATGGTTTACGGATGGGCGCGCTATGCTTGTTGGGTGCTGCTGGTGCTGGTGTATCTGGCGGCGGGGCTGAATAAGCTGCGGCAGGGTGGGCTGCTGTGGTGGGACGCGACTAATCTACGCAGTATCGTTTACCGTAGTGCGTTAGAGCCATCGGATTTTGATTTTGCGGCGGGGCTGGTGCTGGAAAACGCGCCAGATGCCTTGTTTGCGTTGCTTGGTATAACCTCGCTGGTCATCGAACTCGGTTACGCTTCGGTGCTGTTCTCGCGGCGGGCGAGGTGGGTGTTTCCGGCGTTAGCCGCTGCCATGCACATTGGCATTTTTCTGCTCCAGAAAATCTTCTTCTACGATCTGGTACTGCTGCAACTGTTATTTGTCGATTGGGAGCGTGTTTATCGGTGGCTGCAATCGAAGTTCAATCGCGCTGACGCAGCACCCGAAACGTCAGCACCAGCGTCAAGCCTGCGCCAATAATCACAAGCAGCAGTACAGCCGCCTGCACCAATCGCGGGTTGGTTGCCCGCAGTGGGATTTCTTTTCCTGCTGCGAGTGCTTCGGCTTGCAGCGCGAGGCGGTCAATCATGCCCGTGAATATAGGCCCGTGAAATGGCATCATTACATACCAGTACAGAAAGCCAAACAAGCCCTTCGGCGCATAGAATGCGGTTTGGACAAACTGAGTTTTGTCCGGTTCGTTTTCGGCAGGGGACAGCTCGAATTGCAGCCAGCCGCGCCCCGGCAGACGCATCTCGGCCCGCAGCCGGACGAGCGCTCCGTGTTTAATACTTTCCACACGCCAGAAGTCCAAGACATCGCCCACACGCAGATCATCGGGATGGCGGCGTCCGCGTCGGAAGCCCACGCCGCCGACCCAACGATCCATGCGTCCACGCAGCCGCCAGAGACGATTATATGCCGGCCAACCGCGACTGCCGCCGACACCTGTCACGACACGATAGACGACATCTGCCGGAGCATCGACAACTTTTTGCCGCCGTTCGACCATCATGCCTTCGCGCACGGTAGAGTCAAAGGCTTTGTCCTCATCGAGTTCTGACGTGAGCTTATCGGCCCAACTGGTTTCGACTAAGCCAGCGTTGATCTTTTCAAGCGCGAGACGCACGGCGGTGAAGTAATCCGCCGGGACGAGCTTCGGAAAGATGCGCTTCGCTGAGTCGTCCTTGACGACGACTTCGTTACGCAGCCCTTCGATCAATGGCTGCGCGACGTTGGCGCTGATCGGCGTGACCAGATGCACCCAGTACGAGGACAGGCGCGGTGTCAGCACTGGAACAGGGATGATGTAACGGCGCAGGCCACGGGCCCTCGCGTAACCGAGCATCATGTACGCGTAGGTCAGCACATCGCGGCCACCGATTTGAATCGTTTGGCCAATGCTCTCTGGCGTAGTCAGCGTGGCGACCAGATAGTTCATCAAGTCTCGAACGCCGATAGGTTGAATACGGGTATAAACCCAGTGCGGCGCGATCATTATGGGCAGGCGTTCGGTGAGGTAGCGCACCATCTCGAAGGATGTGCTGCCCGAACCGACAATCACGGCGGCGCGAAATTCGGTGATGGGGATGCCGGAATCGCGCAGGGCATCGCCTGTTTTGTGGCGCGAACGCAAATGCTCGGAAAGGTCTTGCGTGTTCTCGTCGCCCAAGCCGCCGAGATAAATAATCCGCGCTACCCCCGCTTCTTTGGCCGCGCTGCCGAAACTG
Organism: Anaerolineae bacterium; assembly: GCA_014379235.1. Taxonomy (GTDB): domain Bacteria; phylum Chloroflexota; class Anaerolineae; order Aggregatilineales; family Phototrophicaceae; genus JACMMD01. The sequence goes on along the minus strand of JACMMD010000134.1, from coordinate 5,508 downwards.
TGCGCCGCTTGCAAATCGCGTTCTTCAAAGCCTGCCCCTGCCTCTAAACTGTGAATCAGATAGTAAGCGACGGATACGCCTGTTAAAGCCTGCGCCAGCGTCTCCGGCTTGAGAACGTCACCTTCGACCACCTCGACTTGATCGAGCCACGAGCGCCCGCCAAGCCCGTCACGGTTGCGGGTCATCACACGGACGCGGCAGCCTTCTTCCAGCAAGCGCGGCACTAATCGCCCGCCGATATAGCCAGTTACGCCCGTGACCAAAATCAAGCCGTTATCTATCGCCATTGCTGACTGTTCGCCTTTTATGCTACGTTGCTCTCTTAGATATTATGATACACGAATATTCTAAGTCTAAGATAAGCTGTTGCTTAGTCAGCTTTCAATTCTCGTGAGCGTCTCAAACTGCACTCGCAGCGTGCCCGGTTGCAGAGCAACATTCAACTTCTCAAAGCCAATTACCCGGCCTTGCTTATCCTTCATCAAAATGATTTCGTCGCCAGTTTCTTCACTGACCTCTTCATCTTCCGGGTTGCCGAACCATACTGTCAATGTATTACCTGTAGAGTCGTAGTAGACCTTTACTTGGACTTGCTCCATATTCGTTTGCCTTCTTTTATAACGTCTGTTGGGTAGGCAGTGATTAGAAACCCATCCCCGTTCAATCGTCGTGTTACAGCACAGACCCATCGCTTCTGATCGACACGGTAGAAAAGGAAAATATTCTCGTCGGTCTTGCTCTGACGAATTTCATCAGGGTCGCTCAATGTCTGCTTTACATCTTCCAAGCGACTTTTAGCGACGGATGTTTCACCGTCGTAATAAGCAGCCAATAACTTTCGGTACAACGCACGGTAAAGCCGAGCGGTGTCATCACTTCAAACAGATTGGATGAGTCACTCATTTCTTACCCGGCGCTCTAAATGAACGCGGCTTCATGGTACACGCCGAATACCTCACGCATGACGTCGGTGATTTCGCCAAGCGTGGCATAGGCGCGGGCAGCATCGAGGAGGTAGGGCATGACGTTCTCACTTCCGGTGCAGGCTTGCCGCAAAGAATCGAGGGTTTGCGCGGTGCGTTCGTTATCGCGTTCGCGGCGCAACGCTTCCAATCGAGCAACTTGAATCGCGTAGCCCTGCGGGTTCATCTCCAAAATCGGAATCTTGAGCGGTTCGACGCTGACATAATCGTTCACGCCGACAATAGTACGCTGATGAGTATCGAGTTCGCGCTGATGGCGATAGCTGGCATCGCCGATTTCGCTTTGGAAAAAGCCCGCTTCAATGGCGGGCAGTACGCCGCCGAAGTCCTCGATGCGCCGGAAATACTCGTAGACAGCGTTTTCGGTCTGGTTGGTGAGCGTTTCAAGGAAGTAGCTGCCGCCGAGTGGGTCAATCGTGTTGGTGACGCCGCTCTCTTCTGCGATGATCTGTTGGGTGCGTAGGGCGACGGTAACGGCATGTTCGCTTGGCAGGGCGAGGGCTTCGTCCATGCTGTTGGTGTGAAGAGACTGCGCCCCGCCAAGTACCGCCGCCAATGCTTGAATCGCCACGCGGATGATGTTGTTCTCCGGCTGGCTGGCCGTCAGGCTGACTCCGGCGGTTTGCGTATGAAAGCGCATCAGCCACGAGCGCGGATTTTTCGCGCCGAAGGTCTCGCGCATTTCCCGTGCCCAGATGCGGCGGGCGGCTCGCAGCTTGGCGATTTCCTCGAAGAAGTCGTTATGCACGTTGAAGAAGAAGCTCAGGCGCGGCGCGAAGTCGTCGATGTTCATGCCGCGTTCCAGCGCCCAACGTACATATTCAAGGCCATCAGCCAGCGTGAACGCCAATTCCTGAACGGCGGTGCTGCCAGCCTCGCGGATGTGGTAGCCGCTGATGCTAATGGTGTTCCACTGCGGCAGATGTTTTGTGCCGAACTCTACCGTATCGGTGACGAGGCGCATCGACGGCTTGGGCGGGAAGATGAATTCTTTCTGCGCGATGTACTCTTTCAGAATGTCGTTTTGCAGCGTTCCGCGCAGCGCCGCCATCGGAACGCCCTGCTTTTCGGCGGCGACGATGTAGAAAGCCCACATGATCGCGGCGGGGCTGTTGGTGGTCATGCTGGTGGAGACTTCGCCCAACGGGATGCCGTCGAATAGAATCTCCATGTCCTTGAGCGAACTCACGGCCACGCCGCACTTGCCGAACTCGCCAAGCGCTTCGGGCGCGTCGGTGTCGTAGCCCATGAGCGTTGCCAGATCGAAGGCCACCGATAGCCCCATGTTGCCCTGTTCCAGCAGATATTTGTAGCGGGCGTTGGTTTCTTCGGCTGTGCCGAAGCCCGCGAACATCCGCATCGTCCACTCTTTGCCGCGATAGCCTGTGGCATGGATGCCGCGTGTGAACGGGTATTCGCCGGGAAAACCGATGTCCTGTAGATATTCGCTTTCGGGCATGTCGAGCGGCGTGTATAGACGGTTGATCGGGACGCTAGACTCGGTCATGAACGGCTTATCGCGTTCCGGCTTTTGCGCCAGCGTTCTGGAGAGGTTGGTTTCCTGCCAGCGCTGGTATGCCGCCGCGAGGCCGTCTTGCTGGCGTTTGTCGAGCGTCATGTGGCGTTCTCCGGGTTGGTATAGTCTAAGTAGTATAACATTGCTGTCTCTCGGTCCTGCGAGTTCTCATCACGTTTTCAACTAAGGCCGCGCCGCGAAAACGGTTTATAGGGCATAATAGACGTGTGTTGCGTTAGGGATTAAGCCATGCCGGAAACGAAGCGCATTTCTCACCAATTCTTAGAGGTCGTCAAAATCTCCGAGCATCCGCTCGATAAGGTGCTTGTGCCGATTCTGTTGGCACTTGGCATTGTGTTCAGCGCTTTTCAGGCGCTTGCGGGTGACTGGCTGAGTGTCGCGCTGACGGTGTTTAGTCTGGTGCTGCTGCTGGCATTAGCAGCCTTAAGCCCTTTGCACACTGCGATTCTGGGCCATCCTTTCAACCGCCGACACGCGATGTATGTGGCGCTTTTCTGGGCGTACAGTGTCGTCTGGCTCGGACTGCTGCGGCTGCTGGTGGTCACGCCGTCACAGGGCAAGCAGAGCGAGTTCTACTATGTGCTGCTGATCGTGGTGGTCGCGCTGACGGTGATGGCATCACGGTCTTTGCTGATGCTGTGGCGCTTGGGCTATCGCGTTTTCTCGACGCAAATCCCGATGTGGGAGCAGCTTTTGCTGGTGGTCAACGAACTGATCGCCACCGGACTGTTGGCGTACATTGGCGGCGGCTTATGGGTGCGGCTGACACAGGGGAACGTCTTCACGACGCGGGTCGATTTGCTGTATACCATTGGGCTGACGCTGGTGGCGCTGCTGTATTATCTCGGTATGCAGTTGATGTGGGTGCAAGCGTGGAACAATTGGTTAAGCACCAACCGCGTCTGGATTCGGATGTCACGGCTGCTTGCACCTTTGGCGCTGCTAGTCGTCAGCCTCGTCATCACCACCCATTTCGCCCGACGAGCAGACCCGCGCACGGCTAATTTGCTCGGTGAGGCGAGCTTCGATCTGGCGATTCTGGCGCTTGCTCCGGTCATCTGGCTGGTGATTCTGGTGGTCACGTTTCTGGTGTGGTCGCGGCACGGCGGCTTGCGCCAGCGCTTTTTGCCCGACCTGCTGCTGGCACGGCTGCCCGGACGCATCGCCCGTTTTCTCAGTTCGATCTCGGATATGGATTTGCTGCTCATTCTCGGCGCGCTGTCTACGCTGATGCCGACGTACTTCTTCCTGCTTGGCGACAGCGGCGGGGTAATTGGTACGCTGCGCCAGCAAATACTCCAGCGCGGCAGCAACGTTATCGAAACGTCCGAGCAGGCGCTGGCGGTACTGTTTACAATTCCGTTTTACATCCTGATTATGGCGCTGCTGGTGATTTACGCTTACGTCCTCAGCCGTGCGTCGCTGTCGGCTGACGAGCGCGAAGAACTGATGCGAACGCTGCCGCTCGGTTTCCTGATCGTGCTGATTATCACGCTCTATCTGTTCGCCATCCCGTTCAGTCAGGTGTTGACCGCAGGGCGATTGCCACAGCTTCCGCAGGATTTGGGGCGTATCCTCGCGTTTGACGTGCTGATTCCGCTGGTGCTGCTGTACCTGCATTATTTCGCGCTGGTGCGTTACCCCTATGGACGTGGACAGGGGCGCTGGCGCATTCAACAGCATAATCGGCTGGCGTATCAACTACAGGACACCGATCAACGTATTCAAAACCTGAACGGCGAATTGGAAGTGCTAGATCGGGCGTGGCGTGATGACTCATTTTCCGGCGGCAACATGGCGCGCTTCGATACGCTCTACCATTACGTGCAGTTGAATGGTCTGCGCGACAATTTGAACATGCAGCGTCTACATATCATCACGGCGCGGCAGCAGTTGGCCGAAGTGTCGGAGACGCCAGTCTCGCTGACAGTGGCCCGGCTGCCAGCGCGCGTCCTGACGATTGGCATCCCCTTACTGCTGGCGATTCAGCTTTATCAGTGGGCGGTGTTGAACGAAGGTTTGCGACAGGTCGCCAATAATCCGAACATCACGCCGCTGGAGTTCATCCAAATCTTGCTGGATAACATTCAATTCTAAGCTGTTAGCCTTTAGCTGTCAGCCCGGAAAAATCTAAACGCTGCGTGCTACGTTAAGGTTACTCTACGATTGTGTTAAGAAACCTTATTATTTGGACTAACATCGCTTAAAATCCCGTTTCATTCACCGACATTGAAATACTGCTTGGGCAGCACAAAGGCATGAACATGGGACACAACTACACCAAACGTATAGCACGACTTGAAGAACTTACCGCGCCGATTTTGCCTGATGACACAATGGCGGAGTCCGGGCGCAAAGTCTTGCGTTTGGACTTCATCGGTATGCTGCAACATGAAGCGGGCAGCCGCAGCGGTGAAGACATCGAAGAAGTCCATGACATGCGCGTCGCCACCCGCCGGTTACGCAGCACCTTTCGTCTGCTTGGCGACTACTATAAACCCAAAGTGGTCGATGGTTATATGCGCCGCTTACGCCGAACAGCGCACGCGCTTGGGGCGGTGCGCGATCTCGACGTGATGCTAGCCGATATGGCGCGCTTCCAAGCAACATTAGATGAGGCGGAGCAGGCGGCCTTTCAAAGCGTGTGTGACCACTGGATAGCCAAACGCGATGCCGCTCGGAAGTCGCTGCTTCGTGCGCTCGACAAGGACGATTATCGACGCTTCGTGAAAGAGTTCTCCGGCTTTGTGACCAAATCCGGCGCGGGCGCAAGTGCGGCGGGCAAAGCGTCGGAAGACGAGGTGAGTCCGTTTCAACTGCGCCACGTACTACCGGGAATGCTCTACGAATGCCTAGCGACGGTTCGCGCCTACGATACGGTGCTGGTCGATGATGTCCCTGTTGAACGGCTTCACGCGCTGCGTATTGAGTTCAAACGCCTGCGTTACGCGGTGACGTTATTTCAAGAAGTTCTCGGCCCGGAAATCG
>JACMMD010000133.1 GCA_014379235.1 Anaerolineae bacterium | reverse complement strand
GCTTGTGCAGGAACGCTGGATAGGCATAGTTTAAGTCGGCAATCGTGAGTTCCTGCCGCGTTTTACCAATGAGCGTTAGAACCTCACCATCACAGAAAGTAATTTTGTTGCCGGGGTGTTCCGTTTTGGCGAATACTTTCGCAATCTCGCTAACGATTTCTTCGACTTCGTGTTCGTGCAGTACAGCAGCGATGTCCATGATTACTCCCCACAAATAAAAACCCCCGCTTGGGCGGGGGCTGTTCAGTTACAAACAATACAAACCCGCCCTCAAGTGGAGTTATGACCGACAGACTGCGCTGCTGCGGAAACAGCGCTGGATTGATTTTGAAGTTGGGTTACGGGAAGCATAAACATCATTTCGTATTCCTTACCCCGCTCTGAACAGCACCAGCGTTGCCCCGAACGTCACGATGTCGCCATCACGCAGGGCGCGGCCCTTTTCGTTGACAGGCGTACCGTTGACCAACGTGCCGTTTGAACTGCCCATGTCATACAGCACCCACGCCGAGTCCACGAGTTCCAGCTTGGCATGGGGACGCGATACCGACGGGTCTTGCAGGCTGACTTCCCAATTGGCGTTGCTGGTGGCGCGGCCAACCGTGACTTCTTTCAGCAGCAGGGGGATGGTGTTGCCTTCTTGCGGGCCGCTGGTGATGATGAGCCGCCCTTTGCCGGATGCCGACGTGCTGGTAATGAGCGTTCCATGTTCTTCGGCGCGCTTTTGATCGTCGTCAGTGACGGCGGCGGAGAAATTCAGCACAGGAACGTACAGGCGAATTTCGTCGCCGGACGCTAATGGATAGGGTTCGGTCACTTGGCGGTCATTGACGAATGTGCCGTTGGCGCTGCCGAGGTCGGTAATCATGAAGATGCCATCGCGGTAGCTGATGACGGCCTGTTGGCGCGAGACGTGCTGCTCAGGAATGCAAATCTCATTGCTGGCAAGGCGGCCAATGGTGGCCGTCGCGCCTTCCATCAGCACGTATTCTTGAACCGCGCCTGTTTGCGGGTGCTTCCATGTGATCTTCGCTAGACTCAGAGGTTCGTTCGAGTTCATTTCCCGCTTGCCCTCGGTGAGAGCGCGTCATCCGCGCCAAAATTACTATGCTGTGATAATGCCTACCTACAAAGTATAGCACAGGCGCGGTTCAGAATGAAGAAAGGCGAACCGCTTATTTGGACATTCATGCAGTGCTCAAAGTTTACTCTGTCTGCGGCCAATCAGCCTCCGCATAACCGATGCGAAGATAGCCTTCGGCGTCAGGGGCTAAATACCACATACGCGCCACATCGTTTTCAACTAAAACAAATGGGGCGAGTACGCCCGCTTCATCGTAGCTGTCAGGTGTCGGCGTGAGAATTGGTTCGGGATGAACGTCCCACGGCCCAAACGGCGAATCACTTTGCGCGATGCCAAGCACCCGTTCTTCGCCGTGCAGCCCCGTGAAAAACAGCGTAAATGAACCGTCAGCATTAGCCACGATGGCCGGTTCAGCAGCGCCCTCGTTCATCCATTCGATGTCAGGGTTGGCCAGCAGCACAGGTTCGTCGCGTTTTGTCCAAGTGTAACCGCCATCGGGCGAAGTTGCTGCTAGCAGCGATACACCACCCCAACCGCTGTTGCAGTCGGTGTAGCAGTGTCCGGCGTAAATCATGATGTATTGCCCGTCGTATTCAAACACGACAGGGCTGTAAACCGCATCGTTGTCATACCAACCTGACGTTGGGCTTAGTATCGGATCGGGCGAGTAGCGCTCGAAGTGGTTGCCATCGGGTGATGTGGCTAATGCCAGCGCCGCTGGATAGCCCTGTGCGGGATAGCCGTTGTCGTGGGTATAGCCAGAGTAGTACAGCAGGTATTGGTCATCGGTGCGGAGAATATAAGAGCCTTCGAGGTCTTCGTCCCATTCACCGTCGCGGCCACGTATCACGAGGCCCTCAATGCGACCCTCAGCCTCGATGTTCTGCCACACATACCCATCTGCTGAAGTCGCCTCGCAGATCATCGCACGGGGTTCGTCGAAGAAATCCAGACAGGTATAGTACATGCGATAAAGATCGGCTTCGCGCAGAATCGTCGGGTCAGAGGCGATAAAAAACTGACCGCTGAACATCGGCTCGTCCCACTTGCGCCATTCAGTGACCTCGTTCTCTTGAGCGCTCACGGTCAACCCAAAGCAAAACATATATAGCAGTAAACAAAATCGGAGCATGAGTAAACACCTTTTCAACGGGCAGGTGAAGACATCGCCCTGACGAGCATTAGCTGTTATCTGAGCGCGGCGGGTTATCGGCGTCTAACAGGCTCAAGCCCTCCAAGCGTTCACGGCGGGTGGTTTCGCCCATGCCGGGAAACCATTCGTCGGCAAACGCGCCCATCTCCCGCGTAACCACCAGCCCGCCGAGATCACGGGCGATGATTTCAATCAGTTTCGGCTCAATCCACACGGCGGAATCCACCTGAACGGCTACCGCTCCGGCTTCGAGAAAATCACGGGCGTCTTGCGCCGAGTGGATGCCGCCCGCGCCGATGACTGGAATAGTCACGCGCCCCGCAAGCTGACCGACAAGGCGCAGCGCCAGAGGCCGCACCAATGGACCGTAAACGCGCCCGCCGATCAAGCGTCCCGTAACTGCATCGCGGGTTGTGCCACGCGGCGGAGCGCCAGCAACCAGCGCGCCAGCGCCTGCATCCGCCGATGCTCTGGCGATCTGGTCGAGCGCGGCGACGGAATCTTGCAGCGGCAGGCGTACCAGCACGGGCTTTTCGGTCAGCGATGTGACAGCCTTGACGAACGACTCGGCTTCTTTCCAGCCGATGTCATCATGCAGTCCGAGTTCGATGGCGGCAATCGTTTCTTCGCGGTCAAGTAGGGCCGCGCCGCGCCGCAAATGATCGAGCGTCGTGGCCACCACATGCACGATGATCGGCACGGGCAGCATTTTCCACGTCGTGCGATATTGGTCGATAACCTTGTTGAGGCCGGGATTGGGCAGTCCGGTATGCAGCAGCACGCCCGCATCCAGCGGAATCACCCGCGTACCTGTCGCTGGATTCCACGGCAGGAACGTCACCGGATTGGTGACAATCGCGCCGAGCCTATCGACTTCGATCAAGTCGCGGTAGACATCGCCAAAGCCAAAGACACCGGACGCGGGCATCACAGGCGTCTCGATCACCAGACTGTTTTTGCCGGGGCGCGTGATTTCTACAGACATCGTTAGTGCGCTGCTCCCTGTGCCGATGGCGGCCCGGATGGCGGTACGGACTGAGACACCGTTGATGGCGGCGCTTTTGGCGCTGTCTCTTCGGTTGAGGTGCTTGGCGTAATCGACTTCGTTCGCATCTGCTCCGGCATCGACGATTCGACACGCCCGCGCCCCAGCAGCGATTGAATGATGACCTTGATAAGCGTAATCGGACGCATCAGGCTCGTTGGCGGTTCGGTGAGGTTGGTCACGTTGATGAAGGCCATCATGATGTCGGGGTCGTAGGGCATCAGCTTGATTACGCGGTCAACGTATTTCTGAATCATGCGCGCCATTGGGGTCGTTTTGCCGCCCGTTGTGGTGGGATAGCGCAGGTCTTCACCAGTGGACATCAGCCAAGCGTTTTGCGTCGCTTGTGCTACGCGCTTTTGAAATTCCAGCGGCAAGCCGTCAAGGTCACCGCCGCGCTTGTTGAGCATCTCGTTGAGCGTGATGGCTTCCATAGCGGCTAAGGTCATGCCTTGCCCGTAGATGGGATTGAAGGCGCAGGCCGCATCGCCCATCACGACAAAGCCGTCGGGCATCGCGGGCAGATTTTCATAATGGCGGCGCAGGTTGGCGGTGCGCTGATAACCGTAAACGCTGGTCAGCGGCTTGGCGTCTTTGATGGCGTTGTAGAACTCGTTAGTCGCCAGCTTTTTGGTGAATTCGACCCATGCCTCATCATCAGTCGGCGGGTGATGATCTTTCACGCCGGCCACTGTCGCCATCCAGCGCCCGCCCTCGACTTGAAAGATCGCGCCGCCATATGGGATGTCAGGCGGGCGGGCATTGATAAACAATATGCGCCAAGGGATTTCTTTATCGGTGGGGCGCTCGTACCAGCGCGTGGTATACATCAAATCGGAGTTGATTTCGGTTTCTTCCGGCGCTTGATAACCGAGCGCTTGCAGCCACTTGGGTGCGTGAGAACCGCGTCCGCTGGCGTCAACGATCAGTTCAGCTTCGATGATGCGTTCGCCACTGGCAACAGCGCCGTTTTGCTGTGCGCCGCGTCGCGGTTGAACTTTGATGCCCATCACCCGCGACTTATCAGGGTCGGTGGAAAGGTCGAGAACGTCGTGTTCTTCGAGGATGGTGACGTTGCCGCGATCCAGCAGATGAGTGCGAACTTTCCATTCGAGTAGGGCACGGCTGGACAGCTTGGTGATGATGCCTGTGTCGTAATAAGGCAGCCAGCCGCCGCTGGTCATGAAGGCGGTATTGATGCCCCAATGTTGATCGGGCGCGCCTGCGTCGCTGAGGTCAGCGATGAGGCCGGGGAATAGCTGCTCCAATAACTGCTGACCGTGCGCCAGCAGCGCGTGAACGTGGCGCGCTTGTGGGACACCATTACGCATCTCTGGCCCGTCGGGCAGGCGGTCACGCTCGATGACGGTCACACGCGAGAAGTGATCGGCCAACACACGGGCCGCGCACAAACCGGCCATGCTGCTGCCGATGACGACGGCATGATCGCCCTTTGCCGACATACTGCGCTTTTCGTCGAATTCGTCGAAGCTCATGATGGGATGTCCTTGTTCCTGTTACAGTCTAGCCGGGGATTTCCATTCCCGGTTTATTGCTTAAATTGCCACGTTCACAGTTTTACCAGCGTCAAATCGAGCGCCGGGCCATCAGTACAGATGAGGGTTTGCGCGTCTTTGGTTGGTATCATGCAGGCGTAACACGCGCCCACGCCGCAGGGCAGCGTCGGGCGAAACACGCCGAATAGATAATTCTTGGGAACATCGTTGCGGAGATCACCGAACATTTGCAGGACACGGCTGAAACGATGCGCTTCGTTATCCTGTGCGACTGCGACAAACACCTGATCGGCCCAACCGACGGTTGTAACGCGGCTCGGCCACTGAAAGTCGGTGCTGTCCGGTTCGACCTTGACTTCACCGAGAACGACTTCCAGTTCCGGCGGTAGATGCTCGGTCTTATATTCGGTGGCTGACCCAAGCAGCACCATTGTCACGGCGATGTTGTTGCCAAGCAGCCACGGGATGGTCATCAAGAGCGGCGTCGGCGGCGTATCATAGGCCAGCAGCAGCACCGTGCGTAACGTGCGCCGGAAGCGGAACGGCTGTCCGACCAGACCAAGCACGTTTATCACCTGACCGGGCACGTAGCGCGATGCGGTGGGGCGCTCGACGGTGATGCTGTTTTTGCCGCTGACAACGGGCCACCAATGCTCACGCAGATAGGGATGCCAACTCTCGGACTCGCGGGCCAGCAGCGATTGTCCCTGCTTAATCGTACTCAGCGATTCGTCCACAGCTAAAACGACATGCTGATGTGTGTCGTTGATCTGTTTGACGCGCTGGATAACGGCTTGCGTTTCCTTCATAAACGGTAATCATCCCTGTTACATGAGGCGCAGCAAGTTCTAGGACATTGTACGCCACTTCCACTGTGTTTTGCATCCATCTTTTGAACGAATGTGGGGCGATTGCATGAAAAAACGGATTGAACCGCCAAGAGAAGAAAAGCCTATCACAAGGGTGTAAGGGGCAAAGGTACAAGGAAAAGAAACTTTTAAGAATCTTTATGCTCATAACCTTGTGATGTCCTTTTGTATTGACTGACAAGCTGATAAGCTGATAGCTGATGGCTCAATAGAAAGGTAGGCTTATGGCTGAAATAGCGCAGGATACGATTGACCAATTTGTGAGCGCGGCACACCACGACCTGAACGCCGTTAAGACCATGTTGGATGCCAACCCCGATCTGCTGGCTACCAGCGCCAAGTGGGGCGAAACCGCGCTGCAAGCCGCTACGCATACCGGGCAGGTCGAGATTACCGAATATTTGCTGTCTGAGGGCGCGACGTTGGATATTTGCGCGGCGGCCATGCTCGGTATGCAGCAGCAGGTGATGGATATGCTTAAGCGCGACGCGGCACTTACTAGTGTATCGGGCGCGCATGGTATCCCGCTGCTGTTTTATCCGGCCATCAGCGGCCACAAAGAGATCGCGGCGCTGTTTTTATCGAGCGGTGCGGATGTCAACGCCGGAGCGGGTGGGTTAACGCCGTTACATGGCGCGGTGTTGTTCGCACAAAAGCCGATGGTTGAATGGCTGCTGGCAAACGGCGCGGATGTCAACGCCAAAAATCACGCAGGACAGACGCCGCTCGAATTGGCGGAAGCGAATGGTCAGGCGGAGATTGTGGCCGTATTGAAAACAAAAGCCGGAGAATAAATTCTCCGGCTAGAAAACGTCAGTCGGCTATCGAGCTTACATGCCGCGATAAACAGCCGCTTGCGAGATGTCGTCACCGACCAGTTCGACGCTGTTGTCGCTCAGGTTGAGGCGATATAGCTCTGTCTGGACGGCTTCACGCGCCAGTTCATCACCGTTCGCGCTCATGTAGTCCAGCGTCCCGTTTGCCAGTCCCTCAACGAAGTTATTCAGATTCGGAACTTGGCTGAACAGCAGCGCGTCACCTTCCGGCGAAATCATCACGTCACCAATCGCATACGCATCGGCAGAATAGATCACTTCGTCGCTGCTGGTTTGCGTGTTCAAGCGGTGGATTTCCACAGCGCCCACCGGAACGGCTAGCTCAGTCGCATCCACGTAGCCAAGCTGTGTCGAGGCGGTTTGCTGCTGCTCCGGCGAGAGGCCCAGATCGCTCTGCGCGACCTGCCGTGAACTGTAGAACACTTCACTGCTGCCCGCTACGCCCCACGCCACTTGATCTGGCATGGCGCTGTTGGCCAACTCCGTCACCGCTTGTGTCGTCAGATCAACAATCGCTAGCTGACCCGTGTAACCTTCGGGAGTGACGTGACTGTTGTTGATGCCGAGCAGTTGGCTGCCATCCGATGATAGTTTCACACGGCTGAAGTTCGAGCCGAGCGTGATATCCTCGCCCGATTGTAGATTGAGGAGCGCGGTAGTGCTGCTGCCGCAGTTGAGATTGTGAATAAGGCCGTGCGGCGTCATCATAAACGCTACACTGCTGCCGCCAAAGCCAGATTCTTCCCAATAGGCCCAGTCTGTCGGAAAGGGCGAACCGCCGCCGCAGCCATTCCCAAACAGGAAACCGCCGAGCAGGGTTGGTGTCGCGCCCTCAGCAGGCACACCATTGGTCACGTCTACCGCATACACATCCATGCGGATATTTTGTGCGCCGTTTTCCTGCTGTGCGGGGTCAACCGGAGCATCGTAGTTTTCAACGGCGTAAATCAACTGGCTGCCGTCCGTCGAGAACGTAGCCGGGAACATCGCTGAGAACTGATTGGTCAGTACAACCGTGCTGTCGCTGCTGCGATCCAGCAGCATCAGAGTCGGCTGAAAGTTTTCGTTGTAAGCGGTGAACGCCAACTGCTGGCCGCCGGGACTCCAAACCAGATTGGAGAAGCCATTGCTGTCGATGTCGGTGGCCTGTTCCGGCGCGTTGTCGAAGCCGTACAGCCAGATATCGTTCCCTGAAACCGCCGCAATCGGCGGCGTATTGTCCTGTGCTGTTGCTGGCAGGGCGACGGCCAAAACAACCGCGACGATGGTCACGATCATCAGCGCCAACCAGCCAATAGTGAAATAACGATTGTGTGAATTCACTCGTGTATCCTCCGTTTGTGAATCTCCAACGGGCTTATATTACCATCCGTGTGAAGGAGTTTTGATAGAATCGAGGCATCGCACAGAAATTCTAATAAAATGTTTATGCACTAGGGACGTAGGGGCAAGGCGCACCTTGCCCCTACAGAAGTAACGGGCATCCTATGCAGGCTTGTGTTATATTTGTGTTTGTGCCGACGAGGAGTGAATGATGGTCGAATCTCGGATACAAAG
>JACMMD010001233.1 GCA_014379235.1 Anaerolineae bacterium | reverse complement strand
GTGTTCGGCGTGCGATCGGGATCGCGCATCAGGTCGGCGAGCGTCGCCATCGCTTCGCCCTGCGGATCGCGCAGGTGGTACGGATTGAAGTCGAACTCGACCCACAGCAGCAGCGCGACGAACGGCGTACTTTTCCAGATATTCACCAGCACCACAGCAAGCCGAGCGTTTTGCGGGTTAATCAGCCATGTTGTATCTAAGCCGAAAATGCGCCTCAGTAAATCGGGAATCATACCGAATTGGTCATCGAACATCCAGCGAAAACCAATGGCTGCCACGACCATCGGGATAGCCCATGGAATGAGGCTGATCGTTCGAGCCAGTCCTCGCAGCCGAAACGGGGCGTTCAATAAGTGCGCGACAGCGATGCCTAAGACAATCTGAAAAAAGGTCGAAACAAAAACGAAGATGAGCGTGAACTCGATGCTCGATTGAACAACAATATCGCCCGCGAGACGCTCAAAGTTGCCGAAGCCGATGAAGCGCTGCGGCGGGAAGGCCGGGTTTGCGCGCTGTGTACTGAGGTAGAGCGTTTGCAAGAACGGGTAAATGGTTGTGAACAGGCGTAGCAAAACAGCAGGTGCGAGCAGCCCTGCGGCGATCATATAGCGGCGCTGGTTCAGTGTGAGGCGTGAACGGCGTCGGGTTAAAGCGGTGTTCGAAACGCTTAAATTAGCGGCCAAAGTCAAAACCCCAATAAATAAAAATAAGGGAAGGGCACGACACGTCGTGCCCCTACCGTAGTTAATTCTTAGGACTCGGCATCCAGCGCAGCGATCAAATCCTTGCCCTGTTGCAGCGCATCGGACAGCGATGATTGGTTCGACAGGAACAACGAGGCTACGTCGTCTACGACGGTTTGCGCTTCGGAAACACGCGGATGGAATGGACGGGCAGCGTAGACATCTTCTTCGGCGTAGAGCGCCATCGCTTGCACCAACGGATCTTCCTGATCGAGTACGGCCAGAATCGATGTGCGCGGCGTGAGCAAGAAGCCTTGCTGTTCTGCCAACACGGGCGCAATTTCGGGCGAGGTGAGGAAGCGAATCAGTTCGGCAGCGCCTTCGGGATTAGGCGCATACGTGGGAACTGACCAGCCCCAACCGCCGATCCAACTCTTGCTGCCAGCCGGGCCAGCCGGCGGCAGCGTGATGACCAACTTCTCCGGCGCGTACCAGTCGGTATTGCCCTCGGCCACAGCCTGGAAGAACGGCCACTGGCGCATGAAGGCTACTCGGTCTTGCATATAGAGTTCGTTCTGCGCTGTGTAGTCGTTGTTCAGTGCGGTTTCCGGGAAGATTTGATGCGTGTAGATCATGTCGTACAGGAATTGCAGCGCTTCGCCTGTGGCTTCGTCAAACTCGAACACATTGCCGCCAGCCTGCGCGGTTAGATAAGCGATGTAGACGTAGAGCAGGGCAGGTTTAATCAGACCGTCGGTGGTGGCCCAGATGTCATTGGCGGGGTCAGCGATTTCTTGACCGACAGAGACCAGTTCTTCCCATGTCGTCGGGACGCTGAGTCCGTTTTCATCCAGCCAATCCTGACGTGTGAAGAAATAGCCGACGGCGAACTCATGCGGGATGCGGTAGCGGATGCCTTCGATGCTCAGGAAACCGTCGATGTGGGCCTGCATACTGGCGGGGAAGTCGTCCCATGTTTCTTGCGGGATGATGTCGTTGAGCGGCATCACCCAACCGGCGCGCATAAACGTCGGTGAACTGTCGTCAGCATCGCTGAATACATCGACTGGACTTGTGCCGGATGCGAAAGCGGCGGCATAGCGCGTTAGCATTTCATTGCCGCTGACGGGGCCGCCTTCAAGCTGAACTTCGAGTCCGGTGGCTTCGGTGAACTGTGGCAGCACACTGAGCATGGCTTCGTGAGCTAACTGCTGCACTGCCAGCACGAGCGGGCCTTGAGCGCGCACGACGTTGGGGGCAAACAATGCCCTGCGTCAGGAATTGACTGCCGCTGGTCGCTGCCAATCCTGCCGCAACTGCGCCCGCCGAACCTTTCAAAAACGTGCGTCTGGAAAAACCTTTCTTAAACGTGGACATCTGATTTTCTCCTCGTATAAAGCTAAACAAACACTTTTCACGAACTTATCGCAAAGCCGGGACGATGCCGACTGTAACGATCTGGCCGCCGCG
>JACMMD010001232.1 GCA_014379235.1 Anaerolineae bacterium | reverse complement strand
CCGGATTGATGGGCGCGATGTCGGTGATCGCTGGCTCAAGCGCGCCGCGCATGGTGACAACAGCTTGCACCGCTTCACGATAGGGCAGCTTCGGCGGCCACAACGTCGGGAACATGGTTAGCTGCACAGTGGCGATGCACATCAGCAAAGCCAGCGCGACGGGCCGCCACTTCACGTAACGCAGCCCATAAGCGACGATCAACGCTCCCGCAGGCAGCGCCGCCAACGTGTAGCGAATCTGGAAGATGGGCACGAACCACAAATTGATGGCCAGCAGCACGGCGGGCGTCACCACCAGCCACAAGAGGAGCAGCAGCGCAGCACGACCATTTCGCCGCAGCGCGAAGATCGCCCCGCCGAGTATGAACGGCAGCAGCATCAGCCACCAATAGGTGCTGGTGTAGATATAGATCAACGCCGCCACCGTGCCCCAATCGGTTGGCACAGGCGCGGCTAACGGCCCATTGGGGTTGCTGCGAAACTGCTGCAAAATGATCGGAACGTATGGCGCGAACAAAATAAGCGCCATCACATAGGGCAAAACCAGCCTAAGAATACGTTTGTGTAGGGGCGCAACATGTTGCGCCCTTGTTCGCGCCTCTAAAACGTTGACCACAATTAAATGTAGAATATGCGAAACAATGACCAGCGCGCCGTCATAATGCGTATACAGCAGCGCCGCCATACATAGCCCGTAAATCAAGCCGCGCCGCCATGTCGGGGCCCCTGCCGGGGTGTCAAGCCAGCGCAAATACAGCCACGTCGATAACGCGGCCAGCGCCAGCACAAGGCTGTACATGCGAACTTCACGATTGTAGTAAACGAAAAAACTGGCCGTCGCCAGCAGAATCAGCGCGGTTAATGCAGTGCGGCGGTCAAACAAGCGCTTGCCGACAGCGTAGGTCGCGGCCAAGCCGATCATGCCGAACAGCGTAGACAGCAGTCGCACCGCGTAAGCCGACTCGCCCGCAACCATCGGCAGCGTCCAACCATCGAGCAGCAGAAAGTACAGCGGCGGATGAACATCCTCGCGCACACGGGTCAGCGTATCGGTCAGGCGATCACCGCGCACGGCCCACATCGACCATGCTTCGTCGTACCACAGGCTTTCACGTTCGAGGTGATAGGATGAAATCCAGAACGCCGCCAATAAAGCCAGCGCCGCGAGAAGGATTGCGCTTGTTCGAGTGAGTGTCGAGCGATGAACTTGAGGCATGGTTCAAGAGTATAAAGTAAAAAGTGTAAAGTGGGGATGTGTATCCCATGCACTTTACACTTTGCCTGTCTTACTCGAACCTCGCGCCTCGTCCCTCGAACCTTTACGTCTTCGGCGGACGGCTGTACAACCACCAATAGGTATCACGCGGATAGACGGATTCAAGCGCTTTGGCCCAGATGAATTCCGATGGCTTAATGATGCCTTGCAGCTTACTATCGGCGCGTTTGATCTGGCGGTCAAGCTCGGCGCTGGATGCGTTCATCGCGTCCAACGTGGTGTCGATTTCCTGAATGATCGTGCGGCGCATGGCTTCCGGCGGATAGCCGCTGTAACAGGTGCGCGGTTCGTCCAGACATTCTTTGAAAAAGGCGTCCATGCCCTTGAGCCGCGACTCGCCTTCTTTGACCAGCTTTTGTTGATAGTGGACGCTCCACTCATCGCGGATGGCATTGTGCCGCGCTTCGACCTTTTCGAGTAAGGTGCGCTGCGTTGGCGACATGCTATCCGCCAGAGCGTGCAAACGTCGCAGCCGCAGCAGCAGCGCGCCGATGGTCAGGGCTGGCGTTTGGCCGCCCATCACGCTGCCGCCGCTTGCCCGGCCAT
>JACMMD010001231.1 GCA_014379235.1 Anaerolineae bacterium | reverse complement strand
TTATGACGGGCAATTTTTCATGGCCGTTCGCACAACGGGTATATACTGTCGTCCAACGTGTCCGGCGCGCAAGCCTAAGCGTGAGAACGTTCAGTTCTTCGACACGACGGAACAGGCCCGTGCGGCTGGCTTTCGCGCTTGCAAGCGCTGTCACCCCGACGACGCCAATCCGCAAATCGAATTCGCCAAATCGGTCTGCATTTACATTCAAGATCATCTCGACGACGCGCTGACTCTCGACGCGCTCGGCGTGCAGTTCCACCTCAGCCCGCATCACTTACAGCGGGTATTCAAGCGCATTGTCGGCGTGACGCCGCGAGAATACGCCGAAGCCTACCGCATCAATCACGTTAAGAACCGACTGCGGGATGGTGATACGATTGCGGGAGCATTGTACGAAGCCGGTTACAGTTCCAGCAGCCGCCTTTACGAACGTGCTCCGGCTCATCTGGGCATGACGCCCGCCACCTATCAACGCGGCGGCGCGGGCATGAACATCCACTATGCGATTGTCGATTGTGCGTTAGGACGATTGTTAGTCGCGTCAACCGAACGTGGCGTTTGCGCCGTCTACGTCAGCGACCCCGATGCCGACGCGCACTTGGTCGAAACCCTGAACGTCGAATATCCCGCCGCACTTATCGAAGCTGGCGCATCTGAAATGGGCGAATCAGTCAGCGCGCTTGTCCGCCACATCGACGGCCAGCAGCCGCGCCTCGATCTGCCGATTGACGTGCAGGCGACAGCCTTTCAGCGCCGCGTGTGGGCAGCACTGCAAGCTATCCCTTATGGCGAAACGCGCACTTACAGCGAACTCGCAGCCGAACTCGGCGAACCGAACGCGGCTCGCGCTGTCGCCCGTGCCTGCGCCACCAATCCGGTGGCCATTCTCGTGCCATGCCACCGCATCATCGGTGCGGATGGGAAACTGCGCGGCTATCGTTGGGGCATCGAACGCAAGCGCGCTTTGCTCGAACGCGAAGCCCGTGCCGCTGGCGCGAAAATCATCCCATAACCTATTCGAAGTAGGGGCGAACACACGAGTTCGCCCTCATGCAACTTAAAGGGGCGAGACGGTGAAGCAAAATCTCAATGTGTTGTATATGGGAGACATCGACAAAGGTCGTAGCCTGACTTCAGGCTATAAGTGGCGCGGTTGGCAGCTTTATCTTCCCGCCGACGCTTTCGAAGCGCTGGCCATGACGGTGCTATATGTGCCGGATGTCGTCGTAATCGACAGCGCCTTGCGCCCAACCGTCGCCTTCGAGATGTACTATCACCTGCGCCTATCGACATTCGAGACGCGCATCCTCGTCCTTAGCGATAAGCCGCAGCAGTGGAACAGTGAACAAACGCCGCATGTTCGCGTTCTACCATTGGCGACGGACTGTACAACCCTCGCCCACGTCATCATCGACATGATCGAATTCGGCCAGCTATCGGGCACTTAACAGCTTCGCGGTGACTTATATTGCTTTTGTTGCTCTTAACGCTCCTTCGAGTAAGATAACACGGGTCTCTGTTGGAACATCCATTCCGACTTCACGCTCGGCAGACTCATCTCGTAGCCATGTTTCAAAGGAAATAACAGCGCTAGAACTATTTGCTTTATTGCCTGTAGCAGTTGACTTAGTCTCAGGATACGGTATGGGCAATTCATCTTCTAGGAGGCTATAAATGTAGTCGATACGTGCATCGTTAAGGCTGGCGATTGCTTCCTCAACGGTATCGCCTTGTGATTTACAGCCTGCAAGTTCAGGATTCAAAGCAACATAAATAGGTGTTCCGTCACTAGCTTCATCGTGCAGTACCACAATGTCATACATTCGTGCAGCAAGTTTTTCGGCAAGCGCCCAACGTCCCTCACTCATCAGCAGCCTCTATTTCTCCCTTTAGCTTATTCAGTCGGTCAATAAGTTCAATTGTACGACTGACATAGGCCTTACCCAATTCCTTCGCATGTCTTGGCAGCGTATCCCGCAGTTGCGGAAAATCTGGATGTTTAACGATATCATGGCTTCTACCGGGAGTGATGATAAATCCAAATCCCAGATAGACTGTATCGAAATCCTTTCGGCGCCAACCGCCCTTTGAGCGCCGCATTCCTTCTAATATCTTAATCGCGGCCTTAGAGACCATATGTGTTAATACTCCGGCTGCGGTTGCTCCATTTGGATTACAGTCAACGCGGCAACCCCCACTTGATCTTTATCGATTAAGACCCGAAATTCGTATAAGCCGGGTTTCGAAAATGGTAAGTCCCGAAAGCCGATGATGCCATTGACATCGGGGATTTCTCCGCGAGTGATGACGGGTACTGCAAGATCAACGGCTACTTGAAAAACCTCACGACCATCTTCATCCACCAAAATGACTCGCAGTTTCCGCGTTTCGCCATACTCCCTCATTTCTGGTTGAAACTTCATAACGAGGTGCATCAAGGGATGTTTGGCCGGAAACTGGCGCGCATTGAGTTTATCGAATACACCTAGAATATTCAGTTTTCCCGAAGCATCAGCCGTAGCATAATCAGCCAATAATAGCAGTGATAATTGCATGGCGCACAGCTTTCTCCTAACAACGAAGGTGTCACCAGTATAGCATTCGTGACGCTAATGGCTAACCACTAACGACTGTTCGCTACCTGCTTCTCGCTCAACTCCCACAGCCGCCGACCCGCATCTTCATCATGAGCCGCGCCGCTCGTCTGCGTGGGCTGCTTATCATGCACATATTTCCCCGTCACACCCTCGGCCTCTGGCGATGAGGCGAGGTAAATGATCGTCTCCGCCCCCTTCTTGACCGAACGCGCCACAGGCCGCGCCAACGTCATCAGAATACCAAACAGCAGTCCATTGTTCCGCAAAAAGCCTGTCGCCACAAAACCGGGATGCACAGCGTTGGCCGTGACACCCGTGCCTTGCAGACGTTTGGCCAGTTCTCGCGTGAATAGGATATTCGCCAGCTTGGACTGAGCGTAGACACGCCATCCACCATATCGGCGTTTGAAGCCCGGATCATCGAAATGGATACCGCGCGATAGGGTATGCGCGTCCGATGACAGATTAATGATGCGCGACGGCGCGCTGGCGATGAGTGTATCCAGCAGCAAACTCGTGAGCAGAAAATAGCTCAGGTGGTTGAGCG
Source organism: Anaerolineae bacterium (assembly GCA_014379235.1). Lineage (GTDB taxonomy): Bacteria > Chloroflexota > Anaerolineae > Aggregatilineales > Phototrophicaceae > JACMMD01. Next base: position 6,998 of record JACMMD010001231.1, on the reverse strand, counting down.
CCCATGTATGCTCGATACCATCTACCGTTTCCGTGCGCTTCATGAAAATCCCACCTGCGTTATTCACCAGCACATCCAGCCGTTGGTAGCGCTGCTTGAACTCATCCGCAAGCTGGCGTATTGACTCCTGCGACGATAGATCAGCGCATAGGAACTCGACTTTCGCGCCGCTCACTTCCGATTGAATCGCGCTCACTGTCGCCGCCCCACGTTCAGCGCTGCGCCCGACGATGACCACTGTCGCGCCCATCGCGGCCAGAGACTTGGCCGTCTCCTCGCCAATACCGCGAGTCGCCCCCGTAACCATTACGACTTTGCCGCGCATTTGATCGTTTGCTGTATTGGACATATTAGATTATCGCGCTCGTGTAAGGGCGTAATGTGTGTCGCCCGCATTTGCTGTATGTGTAGGGGCGTAACATGTTACGCCCTTCTTTTTCTTTAATGAATTGTAGGGGCGAACCGCTCTAACCAAGCACGTTGCCTTGAACATACTCATGGGTCGCCCTTTTAAAACATACCGAAGTCAACCTGTCTTTAATGAATTGAGTTTAGCCACCTGCCATGAGGACATCGTGAGCGTAGTATTGTTTTCCAGCAAATTTCAGCCATAATAACGAAATATAGGAGATGATAAATTATGCTCAACAACAAACAAGCATCGCCTTACGCCACTATCCCCGATCCCACCGATCCGCCGCAGCCGCCCGTAATTGACCCGCCCATAAATCCACCAACCGATCCGCGTACGCCGCAGCCGATTGACCCGCCAAATCCGACGCCGCCCATAGTCGATCCGCCCGTAAATCCACCAACCGATCCTCGCACGCCGAACCCCATTGACCCACCGCAGACCCCGCCAACGCCCGTCACGCCGCTGCATCCGCCTGAAGTTCCACAGCCGCCCGACGACCCCATGCCGCTGCCGGGAACACCCGGCAGCCCTGAACCGCCCGACGTGCCCACAATTGATCCGCCGCAGTTACGCCTTGAACCCGCCCCAAAATCAACGCCTGTAAAGCCGGAAGAGCCGCAGCCAAAGCCGCCTTCAGCACCCACACCCGGCGGCGACCCCCCGCTTGAACCTGAGCAACAGCCTGGCCCGACACCCGGCGGCGACCCGCCCGGTCCACCCGATGAAACCCCCGAATCACCAAAGGCCTATCCGAATCCAGCGGGTTAGATAGCCATTCTGTATTGATTAATCCAGCACTCCAATAAATGCGAGTGCTATTTGCTTGTCGTATCACCGCTTCATCGCCTGACTTATCACTCGTTCCGCATCACTTTGTCCTCAAACCTCGTACCTTGAACCTGTTTTTACTCTGTACTCTGTACTTTCTCCGATCACCTCTCTCCGTCCACACGCGATTGTCTCTCATGGTGCAGGGGCGGGTAATCATATAAGCCACTAGCCTCCCACACGGTTCGCCCGTAAGCGCCGCGTGACTACTACCCCGTGACCATTGTTAAGGTGCAAAGAGTCACTAACTTCTAGACCGTCGGCTCTAGCGGTAGTGCTGCAAATGCAGCCGCTTGAATCAGCGACCCATTTGCCTGTACTGGATGGGACATAACTAACTGAACGATAGGTAAACAGCTAGAGCCTAAGGGCCTAGAAGTTACGCAAAACTGATTCTCGCCCCGCCATGACGAACGCCATGCCACGCCAGCGCCAGCGCGATTACGCAGTCGTCGTGCAGCCCTGACGGAGCGCCGTACTGATAGCCGCCGCCGGGAAGTCGTCGCAGCGTATACGCCGCCAACTCACCGAGCAGCACATCATCCGCCAGCAGTCCGATCTCGCCGCGCTCAATCGCCAGCGCCAGCCCTTCGATGATCGACTGCTTACTGCGGGCCGTTGTCGTGAACGCCTGTACCGGCAAACCTTCGGCTTGCAGCGCTTCAATGTTCGGCGCGCCGATGCTGTTGGCCTCAGCCCACACCATCGACGGCTGCCACTTCGCGCACATCGTCGCTACATGACCGCGTTGGAGTTCCCAACCGATCTGGTTGAAGCGATCCATGTCTACCATTTGCCGTGTCTCTGCGTCGATAATCACAATAACGGTAGAGTCGTTTTCCTTACCCCAATCCAATCCGGCGATATACTGCCTGCCGTACACTGGCTGCGCGCCAGATGAGAGGATAGAAGCCGCCGCTCGAACATTGCGGAACACTTGCCCAGAATCCGCGATGAACTCCGCCATGTATTCCTCACGCCACACACGCTCCGGTGTATTGCGCCGTAGGTTGTCGATTTCGTCCGGCGCGATGAGCGGGTTGTCATACGACGTAAACTGAAACGAACGCCACTCATCCTGCATCGGGTCTAAGCCCAACTGGTACAGGTCATGAAACCAGTTCAACCCATTAGGTGAGCTTAAGAACAACGCGCCGCCGCGACGTTCGAGCAGCATAGGCCGCACCACTTCTGGCCAAACCGTCGGCTCCATGAAAGCCGCTTCGTCTAACACCGCGAAGTCCAGCCCCATGCCGCGCAAGTTCTGGGCAACGTGTGTGCTGCGAATAGCCATCATGCCGCCGCCGGGAAAGTCCATGCGCTTCTCGGTTTCCGAAACGGTGACGTTCGTGATCGTGCCAAGCACCAGCGCCTTGAGATCGCGCCACACTTGCCCGCTCATCTGGAAAGTCGGCGCAAGCCACCAGCAGCGCGCCCCGCGCAGCGCTTGTTCAGTCAGCAGAATCTTGCCCGTTTCGGTCTTGCCGAAGCGGCGGCCACAGGCTACCACGCGAAAGCGCGCCGGGTGGCGCAGAATCGCCTCTTGACCAGTATGGGGTCGAATGAATTGAACCGTCGGGGTCGCGGTACTCAATGCGAATCACCTGTTCTCTCTGAACGGCCTGCGGTATCCGTTCCGCCAGCTTGATAATCCGGTCAATCAACTGTCCGAGCGCCGCCGCCCGATGATTGAGCGGCGCGTCCACTGTCGCCGCTTCCAATGATTCCGCCAGCTTGACGGCGTTGTCGATCAACTGCTCCTGCAAATACTTCAGCGACTCCTCAACCACCTGATCGGCGTTCTTATACGAACGTCGCTTCCATTGGCGCAGCGTGCCGACAGAAATGCCCGTCTCCGCGCTGGTGAGATGAAGGTCGCCCCGGTTGGCGTCGAGGCGTTCAAGCGCCTGCGCCCGTTCGTCATCGGTGTATCGTTTTGCCATATTGCTCTCCTATAAAGCCGTTAGCTGTTAGCCGTAAGCCAATAGCTTTTAAGCCCTTCTGTCACAAAGTGGGATGTTGTAGGGGCGACCCGGCATTTGCGATAACGTCAGGGTTTAGCGTATTGGGTCGCCCGTATTTTGTTCCACAGGTTAATTGCTAACGGCTACTGGCTAAATGTTGAGCGCTGCGCCTTGAGAATCTCACTCAAGGCGCAAAACTCAGCACTCGATACCATTTGAGGGTCACTCCGGCAGACTTGCCATCCGGCTGTTGGCGGAACACGGCTGATGTTCTTTCGATAATGCTGCCGTCCGCGCTGCTCGTCGTGACCCTCACTTGAAGCCATTGTAGAACACAAGTTCGTATCTATGGCTGAAATGTGTTAAAACTAGTGATAGAACATATGTTTCGTTTTTCGGCGGTTTGCGCTATACTTGTTGAAGAAAATAAAACGCTCCAATCTGTCAGGATTGAAGCGTTTAACCAGTAGTGAAATAGGCTTTCATTCGTCGAGCGGTACGATACTGCGGGGAATACCCGGTTCTCGCGTGATACGGCTTTCCGTTTCAAGAATATCGAGATGGCGAATGACAGAAGGAACGGATAGAGAACAACCGTCGCCAATTTCACGCAGCGTTGGTGAAATCCGATGCTGCTTATGATATTGGCAGATGAAACGATAGACTTCCTCTGTCAATTCTTGCGTGTCTTGTCGTGTCCGTTTCGGCATATAGACTGTAGAGCGGCTGCCGTCCCACCGACGACAGCCGCCTCATGCTCCTCTCTCTTTGATTGTCGTTTGCCGTTGTTACAAAATCTAACCCATGATGTTTATTAGCATAGTGTAGAACAAACATTCTAGTCAAGACTCTCAGGTACGTATCTGATTTGAATCGCGTTTCCCTTTTCGTAACCATGCCACCTATGCTACATTCTATTCAATGTCCGTCAACCACCAACGAAACCGATGAATATCTTTGTCAGCTATGCCCATGACGATGCAGCCCACGTCCTCGCCATCCAGCAGTCGCTGGATATTCACGTCGTCTGGTTCGACCAGCGCCTATCCGTCGGGCAGGCGTGGTGGGACGAGATCGAGCGCCAAATCGCCGCTTCGCACTGCTTTCTGCTGCTGCTGTCGCCGCGTTCGCTGCAATCTGAATTCTGCCAGAAAGAGTTAGCCTTCGCGCTCAAGCTCAACAAACCTATCGCACCCGTGATGGTGGAACTGATGGACATCCCGCAGCAGTTAAGCCATTTTCAGATCATCCGCGTCACTGATGGCTTCACGCCCGAAGCCACCGTCAAACTCCTGAACGGTCTGTTTGAAATTGAGCGCGTCGTCTTTAATCCGCTCATGCCAACCGCCAAGCGCGATGCTCACATGCCTGAGTTAGCCGTTCAAGACCTGTACTTCGCTACCACCAATTCACGCAAGAAGATCATGTACGAGCAAATCCTCAACGTCACGCTACAAACGGCGGCCATCAGCCTAGAGGACATTCAGCACGTCGATGCGGGTGAGGTCGCGCTCTATAAAGTGCAGCAGGCCTACGACATCTTGCACAAGCCTGTCTTTGTCGATCATTCCGCCATCGCCATCCGCGCATGGGGCGGCCTACCCGGTGGACTGACGACCTCTTTCATCGTCCCCGCCGGATTGACAAACATCTGCAAAATGCTGCAACCATTTGACGACAAATACGCAGAAGCCATCTCGGTTATCACCTTCACCGATGGCCAGTTAAGGCGTAAGTTCGTCGGCATCGTTCCCGGCGAAATCTCCGACCAACCTCGCGGCGATGGTTATAGCTGGAACAACATTTTCATTCCGGCGGGTTTCACCAAGACACTTGGCGAAATGACCGACAGCGAAATTCTCTCGATTTCCAGCCGCCGCCGCGCCATTGTGGAGTTCATGCGCTTCCTGCAAACCAACTACGCCATTTCCTGAGCGGTTAGCCATTAGCCGTTACCCATCAGCCAAAACGAATCATGAGGGCGACATCGCTGCCGCCCTCATGATTCATTGTCCTCTAGCGGGGATTGAAATCCCCAGTAAACACCGTATCGCTCAAACTTGAATTGAGCTTATAGCTAACGGCTAACCGCTAATGGATATTTATCGCGGATAAATCTCCGTCGGCGTAGTCTCACCCGTGAACGTGTTGAAGATCGCCGCCCGAATGTAAGTCTGCGGGCAGCCATCCCACACCAACACGTATTCTTTGCCTTCAAAGTCCGGCCCCACGTTCAACTGATACTCGCCAGTCGTCAAGCGGTAGCCGCGAATATTCCCGAACTGACCGATCAGAATATTACCTTCTTCGGGGCTTGGCACAGGCGGCAGTTCCGAATAGGGCACGAAGATTGCCGGGAAGCCCGAACCTGCAAAGTCGCCGCTGCCATAGATGCCATACACACCGACGCGCTGGTTTTCTTCATCGCAGTACACAGCGGCATAGGCATACGCTTGGCGGTTGATGCGATCATCACCCGGCTCGAAGAACTGAGCGTGATCCGAATCGCTGCTTTCATCGCAAGGTACGGGGTCGGTTGGGAAATCATCGCCCGGGCCATCAACGTAAAATTCAGTGCCCTCAGGATATTCCTGATCGAGCGGGATCGTCACCGTAAATTCAGCGCCGCCGGGGATGCCCGACCCATGCATCATCCCCACGACCACATCATCTGAAGCGCGCACAGCCTCAAAATCGTAGCCGAGTAAATCATCAGCGGCGACATAACGCACAGTGATTTGATCGCAGTACGTCGTCACACGCTGCAAACAACCAGCTATTGAGAGTGCCGCCATTGTCAGCGCCGTGAAGGCCATCAATTTCCGTCGCAGCATTGTTAAATCCTTACGTCATCAAAATGGAATCTATTTGAGTATAGATATACAAAAAATATACGCAATAATTGTCATACTTGATTTAATATGAAATGATTATCATATATCGTACTCTAACTGGCTGAACGCCAACAACCACATCGTCAGCAGCGCGAAGCGCTTCGATAAAGTACCCGATGTTTTTTCACCGAAAGCGGCGCGGGAAGCCCCACGTTTACGTGCGGGGATGGATAGCGCCTTATCCTTTCTATACTAGATATTCAGGATGATTTGTGCTACACTGTGAGCATGAAACTGATTGCCCAAGTCCGACTGAACCCCACGCCCGAACAGGCACAAGCCCTCTTGCAAACGCTTGAAGCGGCCAACACTTTGTGTAACCGCATCAGCGAGTTCGCGTGGGCTGAAAAGGTGTTTGGCAAGTTCGCCTTGCAACAAGCGCTGTACCATCAACTGCGGGCTGAAACGGGTATCACCGCGCAAGTGGTCGTCCGCATGTTCGCTAAGGTGTCGGATGCCTATAAGCTGGACAAGGAACGCAAGCGCACGTTCAAACCGCGTGGCGCAATCGCTTATGACAGTCGTATCCTGCACTGGTACACCAACAAGGGCACGGTGAGCATCTGGTCGGTAGATGGTCGCCTGCACATTCCCTACAGCGCAGGCGAACGCCAGCAGGAACTCTTGCAGTACCAGCAAGGCGAGAGTGATTTGGTCTACAGCCAGACGACCAAAGAGTTTTTCTTGCTGGCAGTCTGTGATATCCCTGACCCTGACCAACGCCAGACCGATGAAGCGCTGGGTATCGACATGGGTGTGACCAATATCGCTGTATCCAGTGACGGTGATATTTCCAGCAGTCAAGCCATCGAATACACCCGCAAACGCTACGCCAAGCTGCGTAAGTCTTTGCAGCAGTGCGGCAGCAAATCGGCTAAACGCCACCTGAAAAAGATG
>JACMMD010001230.1 GCA_014379235.1 Anaerolineae bacterium | reverse complement strand
ATCATCTCCCGCTTGATGCGTTCAGCATCCGTGACGGAATGCAGACTGGCCTGTGTGAAAGCACCTGCTTGCGAAAGGCGATCAATTTCTTCATCGGGCAATTCTGCCAGCAGGATTTTACCGATGGCAGTGCAGTTGAGAGGGCGAGTCGCACCGATGGGGACATCAAGGCGAATTTCGGAATTACTGAGCGCTTTGTCGATGTAGATCACGATGTCACCTTGACGAATGCCGAGCAAAGCGGTTTCGCCGCTGTTATCCGCGAGTGCTTGCATAAACGGGTGCGCGATGCGAAAGAGTTCGAGTTTGGCTAGTCCGGCGAGACCGACTTGCAGCGCCGCGGGGCCGAGATGGTAATGCTGTGTGATAGGGTCTTGCTGCGCGAAACCCTGCGCGACCAAGGCTTGCATACTTTTTTGGACGACAGCAGGACTATAACTGAGGGAGCGCGCAACTTCGCGCACACCGATGCCGTTCGGTGAGCTGGCCATTTCTTTGAGGAGAATAAGTGCGCGTTGGACTGCAACAATACTCATAATTTCACAACGCTAATTTGGAAACAGTGTTTCTATATTTTGATTACGAGGTTAGCGCGTTTCAACAATTTGTCAAGTTTTTCACGGCGATTTGTTGACGCTGCATAAGCGTAACAACTTATGCCGATCTCAATAGAACCGTGTAAAATCAGCGCGTAATTCGCAAATAGATTGGCATTTGCCCGGAAAGAAGCAGTACATGAAAATCACAGTGGTCGGCGGCGGATCGTCGTATACCCCTGAACTTATCAACGGGTTTCTTGAACGCCGCGATACGCTTCCAGTAACTGAATTATGGCTTGTTGATATTTCCCCCGAACGGTTGGAAGTGGTGGGCGGGTTCGCGCAGCGCATGGTCAAAGCGGCGGGTGATCCTTTTACCGTTCATCTGACGACAAATCAACGCGAAGGTGTGGCGGGCGCAAGCTACGTCATCACTCAGCTACGGGTTGGGGGGATGGCGGCGCGGCGCGAAGATGAGTATCTGGGTATGCGGCATGGTCTCGTCGGGCAAGAGACAACGGGTGTCGGCGGCATGGCGAAGGCGCTGCGAACGATCCCGGTGATTTTGAGCATCGCCAGCGATATGCGCGAAACTGCCCCCGGCGCGCTGCTGGCGAACTTTACTAACCCTGCCGGACTGGTTACGGAAGCGCTGCAACGCTATGCGCCAGACGTGCCGTCGATTGGCGTGTGCAATGTGCCAATCACAACCTCGATGAAGATGTTGGAACGGCTTGGCTTTGAAACGTCGGATTATGCCCGTGCTAATCTGGATACGCTCGGACTGAATCATCTATCGTGGCATCGCGGCTTTTCGGTGGATGGCGAGGACCTGTGGCCGCAGGTATTTGAGGGGTTCGTCGCGGAACTCAAAGCGTCTGATCATCCTGAATGGGATGTGCCGACGATTGAAGCGCTGCGGATGATCCCCAACTACTACTTGCAGTATTTTTACTACACCGATCACAAGCTCGAAGAACAAGCCAAATGGCCGCCGTCACGGGCTGAAGCAGTAATGGTGATTGAGGCCGAACTGCTCAAGCAGTATGCCGAGCCTGATCGTACAACGCCGCCGGAAGGTTTGATGCAGCGCGGCGGAGCGTATTATTCGACGCTGGCGACGCAGGTGTTGAACTCGCATTATAACGACTTGGGCGAGACGCATGTGGTCAATACTCGTCATGGCGGCGCAGTACCCGGTTGGCCGGCGGACTGGGTGTTGGAGATGCCTTGTCGCATCGGCGCGCAAGGTGTTCACCCTCTGCCTGCCGAACCACTGCCACCCGTCACTTTCGGACTGCTGGCGCAAGTCAAGGCGTTTGAACTGCTGACCGTAGAAGCGGCGGTTCACGGAGATCGTAAAGCGGCGTATCAAGCGATGCTGGCGAACCCGCTCGGGCCTTCGGCGGATAAAGTGCAGACGGTTCTTGACGATCTGCTAGAGATCAACCGCAAGCATCTGCCGCAGTTCTTCGGCGGTCAGCGTTAGCTGTGATGAGTCGTTACTTCTTAGGTGTCGATGTTGGTGGAACGAAGAGCCACGCGGTCATTGCCGATGAAAGCGGATGGGCCATCGGCTTTGGGGCAGGCGGTGCGGGCAACCCCGAAACGTGGGGCTATGACGGTTTGGCTGAGGTACTGCGAACCATCACCGATGAGGCGCTGACTTCTGCTGGAATCACTAGGAAGCATCTCATGAGCGCAGGTTTCGGCATCGCTGGCTATGATTGGCCGGGCGATGATGCACCAACGACGCAAGCTATTCAGAGGTTGAACTTGAGCGCGCCGTTTGTCTTCGTCAATGACTCGGTCATTGCGCTGTTAGCTGGCGCAAGTGAGGGTTGGGGTGTGGCGGTGATTGCCGGAACGGGCTGTAACTGTCGCGGACGAGACCAACAGGGACGTGAAGGTCGGGTCGCAGGCGAAGGGCAAGTGGGCGAAGATGGCGGCAGCGGTGGACTCGTTCGCTACGCAGTCAACGCGGTGACGATGGCGTGGACGCGGCGCGGGCCAGACACCGCTCTAACAGAAGCGTTGATCGCGCATGTCGGTGCTGAGGACGTTGTTGATTTGCTCGAAGGAATCTGCCGTCATCGTTACGACCTCAACGCGAAGGATGTGCCGATGGTCTTTCGGGTTGCCGCGCAAGGCGACGCTGTTGCTCAAGAAGCTGTCAAACGGGCAGGGCGCGAACTCGGCAGCTATGCCGTTGGAGTCATTCACCAGTTGAATTTTGAAGCACTGGATTTCGAGGTGGTGTTGGCGGGCAGCTTCTACAAGGGCAGCCCGCTCGTGACTGAGGCTCTCAAGCAAGAGATCGACACGGTTGCGCCGGCTGCGAAGTTGGTCAGGTTAACCGCTCCGCCAGTAGTAGGCGGGGTCGTGCTGGCGATGCAGCAGGCTGGACTGCACGATACGATTGTTGCGCGTAAACGTCTCATCGAGACGTTGACCGAGTTCGTGTCCTAAACTGTCTAAGTTGCATAATGTTTCTGTAATGCAGCGGAGCTATAAAGGGACTCATCCGAAGTGGTGAGTCTTTTCATTTGCGCGGAATGATTAAATCCTATAGAACGAGTACATCTAAACGACTTGCGGGATTCGTTCTTTTTGCAGGGGCGATTTTCCTTTACGGTGAGTGACAGGTGAATATTCATGGCAGACACAATGGATGCGCGACTAACTCCTGAACATCAACGGCTCATTGATTCCGAAGAACGCGAAGCAGACTGGAAGAACTGGGGGCCCTACCTCAGCGAACGCTCGTGGGGAACGGTGCGCGAAGATTACAGCGCGAGTGGTTCGGCATGGGATTATTTCCCGCACGATCATGCCCGCAGTCGAGTGTATCGCTGGAATGAGGATGGTCTCGGCGGCTTTTGCAACCGCTTTCAAAACGTGTGTATGGCGGTGGGGCTGTGGAATGAGCGTGACCCGATTTTGAAAGAGCGGCTTTTCGGGCTGAATGGGCCGGAAGGCAATCACGGCGAGGATGTCAAAGAGTATTATTTCTATCTCGACAGTACGCCGTGCCATACTTACATGAAGATGCTTTATAAGTACCCGCAGGTTGAGTTCCCCTATGGGCAGTTGGTCGGGGAGAATCGGCAGCGGGGGCGCGATGTGGGCGAGTTCGAACTGATCGATGCCTTAGCAGAGGCATTTCAGCAGAACCGCTATTTCGACGTATTCATCGAATATGCCAAAGCAGATGAAGACGATATTTTGTGCCGCATCTCGGCGGTGAATCGTGGCCCGGAAGCCGCGCCGATTCATATCCTGCCGCATTTGTGGTATCGCAATACGTGGTCATGGGGACATGATTCGCGTCGCCCAACGCTGCGGGCCGCGTCTGATACATCGGTGCTAGGGCAGCATCGCCATCTGGGTGATCGTTGGTGGAGCGTTGATGCTTCACAAGGCGAACCGCACCTGCTGTTTACCGACAATGATACGAATAGCCAGCGTTTATATGGCGCTCCCAACGTCATGCCTTATGTCAAAGATGGCATCAACGACGCGGTGGTGAATGGTCAGCATGAGCGTGTGAATCCGGCGCAAGAAGGCACAAAGGCCGCGGCGCATTGCAGCGCGATGGTCGAGCCGGGAGAGACGTTCACGGTGCGTGTGCGTTACTCGCCGCGCAACGACGAGCGGCCCTTTGCCGATTTTGATGATCGTTTTCAGCAGCGAATGGATGAGGCCAACGAGTTCTATGGTGCGGTTCAGCCGTTGAATTTGAACGATGACGAACGTTTGGTACAGCGACAGGCGTTCGCGGGGCTGATGTGGAGCAAGCAGTTTTATCATTACAGCGTTGACCTATGGTTGAAGGGCGATCCCGGTCAGCCACCGCCGCCGGACTCGCGTCGGCAGGGACGCAACGCGGATTGGATGCACCTTTATAATCTGGATGTGCTGTCGATGCCGGACAAGTGGGAGTATCCGTGGTTCGCCGCGTGGGATCTGGCGTTCCACATGATTCCGGTAGCCATGATCGACCCTGAATGGGCCAAGCGCCAACTGATCTTGCTGCTGCGCGAATGGTATATGCACCCGAACGGTCAGCTCGCCGCCTATGAATGGGCGTTTGGCGATGTAAATCCACCTGTGCATGGATGGGCGGCGCTGAAAGTATACGAGATCGAACGCGATATGACCGGGCGCGCTGATACTGAGTTTCTTGAGCGAGTGTTTCAAAAGCTGCTGCTGAATT
>JACMMD010001229.1 GCA_014379235.1 Anaerolineae bacterium | reverse complement strand
GCCAATAACGGAAACGCCGAAAACGGCGCTAACGCAAACCAGATTGGAACGATTCGTCCGATCAGCATAAATGAGGAAATGCGCGGTAGTTATCTCGATTATGCGATGAGCGTGATCGTTGCCCGCGCCCTGCCCGATGCGCGTGACGGCATGAAACCCGTTCACCGCCGCATCCTATACGCGATGTATGATCTCGGTATACGCGCCAATACATCCTACAAGAAAAGCGCCCGCATCGTCGGTGAGGTGCTTGGTAAGTATCACCCGCATGGCGACACGGCAGTGTATGACGCAATGGCGCGTATGGCGCAGGATTTCTCCCTACGGTATCCGCTAGTTGATGGACAGGGTAACTTCGGCAGCATCGACGGGGACAGTCCGGCGGCGATGCGTTACACCGAGGCGCGGCTGGCTCATACCGCCGAGGAAATGCTATCCGACATTCACATGAACACCGTCGATTTTGTCGATACCTACGACGGGTCGCAGCAAGAGCCAGCTGTTCTTCCGGCACGGCTGCCGAACCTGCTGCTGAACGGTGCAAGCGGTATCGCTGTCGGTATGGCGACCAATATTCCGCCGCATAATATGGGCGAGTTGGCGCGGGCGATCACTTACCTGATCGACAATTACAACACGATGGACGACATCAGCGTCGATGACCTTATGCAGTTCGTACACGGGCCGGATTTCCCGACTGGCGCGTTGATCGTCGCAGGTGATGAACTTAAAGAAGCCTACGCCACCGGACGCGGACGGGTCGCTATGCGCGCTCGTGCGAAGGTCGAAGAAATGCCCGGTGGTGAGCGTCATCGTATCGTGGTCACTGAGATTCCTTATCAGGTTAGCAAGACGCTGATTATCGAGCGGATTGTGGCAATGGTGCGTGAGGGGCGGCTAGAACACGTCGCCGACCTGCGCGACGAATCTGACCGCGACGGTTTGAGGATCGTGCTGGAACTCAAGCGCGGCGCGCAGCCGCTCACGGTGCTGAACCGCCTCTACAAATACACACAGCTTCAAAGCACCTACAGCATTCAAATGCTGGCGTTGGTCAACGGCGAACCGCGTACTCTCAGCCTCAAGCGGGCGCTGCAAATTTTCATCGAACACCGCTACGATGTGATCGTGCGTCGTTCGCAGTTCGAGCTTGGCAAGGCACAGGCGCGGGCGCACATTCTCATTGGGCTGCTCACGGCACTGTCGAACCTCGACGCAGTTATCCAGACGATTCGTGCGGCACAGGATACCGAAGAAGCGCGAACGAGTTTGGTTGAGCGTTTCGCATTGAGCGAGGCGCAAGCGAATGCCATTCTCGAAATGCAGCTTCGGCGCTTGGCGGCGTTGGAGCGGCAGAAACTTCAAGATGAGCATGACGAAGTGATGGCGCGTATCGCCTACCTCGAAGACCTGCTGGCCTCACCGGAGAAGATTTTAGCGCTCATCCGTGACGACGTGAACACGATGGCTGACAGCTACAGCGATGTCCGCCGCACCGAAATTTTGTACGGTGTCAGCGTGAACTTCAACGAAGCCGATCTGGTGCGTGAAGAAGAAGTTGTGATCTCGCTCACCAGCCGGGGTTATATCAAGCGCGTTCCGTCCAGCGCTTACCGCGCACAGCATCGCGGTGGCAAGGGCGTGATCGGCATGGCCACTAAAGAAGAGGATGTGCTGACGGAGATTCTCGCGGCCAGCAGCCTCGACTATATCCTGTTCTTCACCGATAAAGGCAGGGTTTACGGTGAGATGGCTTACCGCATACCGGAGACAGGGCGCGCTAATCAAGGTACGCTCATCAATGCGGTGCTCAGTTTGCAATACGACGAACATATCACGGCCATTCAATCGATTGACACGTTCGACGTGGAACAGGGCTATTTCGTCATGTCTACGGTTCACGGGCGTATCAAGCGTGTGCATCTCGACCAGTTCGCGTCGGTGCGGCCAAGCGGCTTGATAGCGATGTCGCTGGAACCCGGCGATACGCTCGGATGGGTGCAGCACACGACTGGCGATCAAGACGTTCTGCTGGTCACAGAGGCAGGTCAAAGTATTCGCTTCGCCGAACATCGTGTGCGTGTAATGGGGCGGCAGGCTGGCGGTGTCAACGCTATTCGGCTGACCGATGGCGATCTGGTTGCGGGAATGGACATCGTTAAGCCCGATGATACGCATGTGTTGGTCGTGACCCGCGAAGGCTTTGGCAAGCGGACACCGATTGACGAGTACGGCGCGCAGGGTCGTTATGGTTTAGGCGTTCGCACACTGGCGCGGAACGAAAAGACCGGCCCTATTGTGGCCATGCGCTGCATGAGCGCGGCGGATGATATTCTGGTCATCACCCGTGATGGTGTAGTGCTGCGGACGCGGCTCGATCAAATTCGCCAAACCGGACGCAACACTCAGGGCGTGATCGTCATGCATCTCGCTAAAGGTGACGCGGTTATAGGGTTGGCGATTATGGATGCCGCTCCGATTGAAGGCTTGCCCACTGATGAGGCAGCAGTCAATGGCGCGGAAGCGGACAGCCCGATTTTGGATGGCGCGTCGTTGGAAGAAATCCTCATTGCCAGCGCGGGTTTGGACGAAGATATTGAGCTTGACGACACTGACAGCTTAGGCGATAGGGTTGTCGGCAGCAACGGCAATGGTCGAAGCGCCTCAGACGAGGCGGACGACGAGTTCGACGGCTATGATGGCGGCGATGACTCCGACAACGGCGCTGACGGTTACGCCGACTTCGACGAGGAATAAGCAAAAGCCGCCCGTGAGTTTTCGCTCACGGGCGGCTTTTTGATTCTCAGTTGTAGAACGCAGAGAAGAAAAACTCTGAAGACTAAAAGTCTTCTTCGTCTTCCTTGCCCTTGGCGATAACTTCCACTTCGGCAGCAGCGGCTGCTTCCGCAGCTTCTTCAGCATCCTCGTCGGCGCGGACCGCGGACGGCTGTGCGATACGGGCGATGAGTTCGTCGGGATCATTGAGGATGACGATACCGTCCGCCAACTTAATGTCCCGAACGTGAATGGAGTCGCCGATAGCCGTAAGGCCAGTAACATCGATCTCGATAGAGTTGAGGAGCTTGCTCGGCACGGTTTCGATACGGATAACGCTCGCACCGGGCAGCAGCATCGCCTGATTGGTGGCGACCAACGGGCTTTCGCCGACCAGATGAACCGGCACGTCCGCGCTGATGACGGTGTTTGCGTCCACGACAAGGAAATCGACGTGAAGAATGTCGCCGCGAATTACATTTCGCTGAACTTCACGGGCGATGACACTGTGTGTTTTTCCATCAACATTGATGTCGATAAGATTGGTACCGCCAGCCTTCATCAGGGCAATTTGCAGTGGGCGGTAAGGGATTTGCAGGTGAGTTGGCTGCACATTCGCTCCATAGAGGACAACGGGAACGAGTCCTTGGGTGCGAAGCTGGCTTACTTTCTTCCCCGTAATCGTGCGAGACTGCGCTTCAATTGAATATTCGGCCACGGTTGTACGTACTCCTTAGAACCAGATTCCGGGGTAGTTAATGCCGGAGAAATCGTGTTTTCGCTGTACATAAAGAAGGCGCGTGTGTGCGCCAATAAACTGTGGTGCATTCTAACGATGGGCCGCCTTGTCGTCAATGCCGAGATGCGGCATGAGCCGCCAACGCTCTATTAAAATTAGATAGATTCTTTATATTTGACGTTAATCACCTTAATGGATTACAATTGGACATTACAATCGCAAACGATTTATAACAATCACTTGGTTTATGTTAGTCAAATGTTAGCGTAAAACAACTAGAATATAGATGCGCTTTCGTGAAAGGCATATCATGACGGATAACAGCCACTCACCCGTCGACAAGAAAGCTGTTCGCAAACAGGAAGTCCCAGTCCCGAACACGGAAGCACCGGAAGTCGAGTACGATCAAACTTCGACTACCGCCGCCTTGCAGCATGTGACTGCTGCTGTGCCGCCGCCGATTAGACCAAACGATGTTCTAGCACTCCAACGCTCTATTGGCAATCAGGCGGTTATGCGGATGATGAATCGGCGCTCTGCTACAAGTGCCACCACACCCGCCAACGTGCAGCGCGCTGAGGAAGATGATATTCAAACCAGCCGCTCAACTCAGCCGCAATTTGTTGGTAAGTGGCTGCCACGTCATGAACTTCTCGACGGTGTACGGCACAGCGATTCGGCGGTGCATGATACGGCGCATATTTCTGGTTCGGAGAGCGCGCCCGAAAAAAGTGCCATTCAACGCGCATCCATGTCCATCAGCTCGTCCCCTTCTAATAACGTGCAGCGTGCTTTTTTCAGAAGCCGCCGCCAACCGATTCTAGATACGCTGACGCAAATGGGCGGCATACGGGCCGATCATGACGCAGTTAAGGATTATCTCTTTGGGGAAATGATAGGCATTAATAGCAAAAGCGGACGATTCGACGTTGTTATTTTAATGGCGGATTACTACGCTGGCTCACTGCTTGAAGCAGCTAAAGAGGCATACTCCCTTAAAGAAGGTGCAACCGGTGAGCGAATTGACGAAAAGTTAGCCAAACGAAAGAAACCAACCGGTGGTGCGCCCGCTGTAGAAGAAGCAAAACCACTCGAAGAAGCTAAGGAAGAGGCGAAAGCCGATGCGGAAGAGGATGGCCCGGGTATGTTTTCGCTCGAGCTTGATCGAGCCGGTATGGAGAAAAGCATCGCTAGCGCACTTAACCTTAGCAAAGAACATGAACAGGTTCAGGGGCTGATTGCGTTAGCGACAACAGCCCTAGGGGATGTACAAGCCGTTGCCGGACAAGTACGCGACGCAGTCAATGAAGTTAACGCGCTGATGGAAGCTGCCAAATCAGGAGCGAGTTCGAGCGGTGAATCGAAGGGTTCAGCCTCAGCAACTAGCACATTCAGCGCAAAATCGCGCGCAACGGCCAAGAGCTTCAATGATGGTATCGATGCCTACTTCAAGTTAAAAGCGGCGCTCGAAGTGCGGGCTAGAGGCGATGCTAGAGTAACTGCGAGTTACGGGCCGCTCTTGGCAGCGATTGAGGTCAATGCGCTGGCATATGCTAAAATCGCAGCGAACGCCAGCGGTAGTCTTAAACTTGATATGGTGAATGGGCTAAGAGCAAAGTTGGCAGCGACAGCCGGAGCGGAAGCTAGAGTCGCGGTAAGTGGTAAAGCCAGCATCTCATTGGGGCAACTGGCTTCAATTGATGTCGCTGTAAAAGGAGCAGCCTTCGCAAAAGCGAAAACCTCCGGCTCACTGGTTCTTAATGCCGGCCCGGATGGCATTGCGTTTGATGGTAAGTTCGAAGCCATTGCCGGTGCAGGCGTAAAAGTTAAAGGTAAGACGACGGTAAACTTTGCGGGTACCCATAGCCTAGGCGCTTCGGCTGGTGCGCTGGTGGGGGTTGGCTTTAGCGTGGCCGGCGGTTTCAGTATCGAGGGCGGTAAGCTGTCCTTGAGTGTTGAATTGGCGGCAGCGCTCGGCCTTGGCTTTACGGCTTCGATCAATATCGAGATCGAATACAAAAAGATTCTGGAAGCGATTGGTCGACAGGTGGAAGCGAAATACGCCAGCATCAGAGATTGGTACATCGCCAATGTTATGGGGTATGAGCATATCGTTGATCCGGCAGACATCT
>JACMMD010001228.1 GCA_014379235.1 Anaerolineae bacterium | reverse complement strand
TGGTTCTCGATGATGTGAATTTGCGCCCGATCCAGAAAGGCTTGCGACACCGTTGGCGAGGTTTCAATGGCCGCGTTCAAGTCGGTCATCGCCGCGTCAAAATCTTGTTGCGCCATATATAGTTCGGCGCGGAAGGTGTATAACCCCGCTGTATAGTCCGCCGACAGCGGTGTAAATTGCAACGCTTGGGTCATATCTGCGAGCGCCTGATCGTAGTTGCCACGCGCCTGATAGCTAAAGGCGCGGCCAACATAACCCTCGATGCTGGTGGGATTAAGCAGGATAAACAGGCTGTAGTCTAAAATCGCCCGATCAAAGTCCTGCGTCTGTTCGGCCTGCATGGCGCGCATTACTAACTCTGGCGCGACAAACGGCAAGGGGGTTTGCTCTTGCTGGGCAGCCTGCTGCGACTGACCTTCGACCACCGCTTCGACGGGAGACTGCGCTTGCCCCCCCGCGTCATCTTGAGCGAACACTGGCAGCGCCGCCGCGAATAATGTCACGATCAAACCAGCGACACCGATGAATTTTCCTGACCGCATAATCACGCCTCTCCGACAGCCCACCATCATTGTCTAAATGATAACATACAAACCTTATTGGTTTTTTAGCGCTTGCTTAACCAATTACTTTATATTCGTTGTGCAGGTTATCTATGGATGTACGCGCTTAAATTCTCAGCCCGTTGTCGTTGATGTTGAGTTCAAGCCTGTTTCTGCCATATCCGGCTGATTCATCAGCGCCGCGATGCGCTCCGACGCTACAACCGCCCGCAAACGCCCTTCAAGCTCGCTCAACATGATAGCCGTCGCGCCCCAAACCTGATGACCGCGCACACGATAAAATGGTACACGCATATCGACGTTTTGAAGCTGGCGCATCTCGGACTCTTTCAGCCGATCATCCAGCAGCGCAATCAATGGCAGCGTGAAAACCTCAGCCACTTCGTCGCGGTTGGGCTGAAACACGGGCGGCACAGCCAACGCGCCGACAGTCGGCATAACCTCGAAATTGCTCGGCGGAATATACAGCGTGGACAGCGTGCCGATGATCTCGATGTCGTCGCCGCACAGTCCCAATTCTTCGCAGGTTTCGCGCAGCGCCGTTTCCGTGAGTGACGTATCTTCGGGGTCTCGGCTGCCACCGGGAAAGCTCACCTGTCCACTATGACCGCGCAGCGTATCAGTGCGCCGCGTGAGGACGATGTGCAGGTCATCAGCTTCGGGATACAGCAGCACCAACACGCCCGCTTCTCGCGGCTGCGTTCCCTCCGGCGGAGACATGCGCCGCGACACAGGCGACATCAAAGCCTGCGCGGCCTGCGCGTCGAAGTCCAGCAGTTGCAGCGCAGCGCGCACATCATCCAATGTAATCATTGTGGAATTCGTCATCGCTAAAGACTGTTTGGGCTATTCGATCAGGATCTCTGGCATTTATCGTAAGGACAACCCCAGTGACATCGAGCGTTAACAGCCGTTATTGGGTCGCCCTTACAGCTATGCAGCCTAATGTTCTGCCGTGTCCTTACGTGTTTTCCAGCCAAGCGTACAAAATATGCTCGTGACGTGGATAGGCTTTCCCATTCATAGACGCGGCTTGATGAGGCGAATCTTTCGGCGTGAGCAGCAGCCGTAATCGTTCGCTATTCGGGCGTCCAGCGCTATCCCATGCCGAAACGTATTCGTGCAAGGCCACGAACGCATCCGCACCGCCGAAGCAAAAGGTGTTGCCTGCGCCTTCGTAAGGTACGAAACAAGCGCTCCCTTTGCCGATCAGCGCGAATCCCTGTCCATCCATGCCGTAAGCCTGCTGTTCGCTGTCAATGGCGTAAAACACGAACACC
>JACMMD010001227.1 GCA_014379235.1 Anaerolineae bacterium | reverse complement strand
TGAAACGGATGAGTCACACATTTCGGCGCGAAGTACAAGCCGTCGTTGACGACATTGTGCTGGATATTCCCGGCGTGAGGGGTGGCAAAGCGTTCGGCTATCCGGCGTATAAGATCAACGGGCGCGTGTTTGCCTTTGTCGGTGATGGCGTGGCGCTCAAGCTGCCCAAGTCACAGGTGAAAGAGATGATTGCTAAAGGCAAACCGTTCGGCCCGTTCGAGGCTAACGGCATCTGGCAAGAATGGCTGCACATCGAACTCGAAGAACCCACGGATTATCATGAGCATACGGAACTGTTCGAGGAATCCATCGGTTACGTGGCGGAGAAGGGGTGAGTTCCTAGTGCTGAGTTCTGAGTAAATGCAGGTACGAGGCACGAGGTTCCAGTAGAAGAAAACGTCAGTAGGGGCGACGCATGCGTCGCCCATCTTTATTATGGACATGCTCCGGGGATTAAAATCCCCGACTAGAGAGCATCAGTCAAAATCGCCGTCATCCCAATTTTGCTCCCACCAAGTCATATATTCATCTTCTTGTGTTTGGCTGATGGTTGTATTGTGGTCATAGCTCACAGTGATTGCTGAATTATTCGGCACTTCCCAATCGAGTGAGCCTACTCCGCCATAATCACTCGTTTCGTCCGTATCCTTGTTATACCAACTCACGACCAGATCGCGGTTGTCGATGGCTAGGTCATGAGAGACACGTTTCGCCATGTCATTACCGAGCGTCTTTTGGATCGCCTCAAACGCCGTCATGCCCTCTCGCCACGCGATAACATATTTCGCCAGAATAGAAGGCTGAACGGTCAAATCCGTATGGAAAACGACAATCGACATAGGTTTAATTTAGAAGGGTGCAGCATGCTGCACCCCTACAGTTATCTTTTCTCAAACCTCGTGCCTCGAACCTTTAACCTTTAACAGCGCCGAACGTCAGCCCACGCACGATGTAGCGCTGCACGAACAGCGACAGCACCACTGGCAGCGTGATCGCAATCAGCAGCCGCGTCGAGACGAAGCCGAAGTGAATGCCGCGCACCGTGCCAGAGCCGGAAACCAGCAGCGGATAAGTCTGCGCCGTGCGGTTAGTCAGCACACTGGCGAAAAGGAACTCATTCCACGCAAACGCGAAGCAAATGATGATCGCCGCTACCAAAGCAGGCCCCGCGATGGGCAGCGCCACGCGCCAGAAAACCTGCCAGTTATTCGCGCCATCGACCAGCGCCGCGTCCTCAAGTTCTTGCGGAAACTCCGCGAAGAAGTCGCGCATAATCAACACCGCGAACGGCAGCACGAACGTCGTATTGACCAGAATCATGCCCAGTAACGTGTCGATCAGCTTCAAGTCGCGGAACATCAGCACGAACGGAATTACCGTCGCCACAGGCGGCAAGAAGCGCTGCGACAGAAACCACGACACGAGGTTGCGGTTGCCGATGCCATACTTGTAGCGCGCCAGACCATAACCCGCCAACGTGCCGAGTGAGGTGGCCAACAGCGTCGCGCCTGTGGCGATGATCGCGCTGTTACGCAAGCCCTTGAAGGTTTCCGCGCCGCCGCTGCCGAACTCCGTCGTCCAATTTTCGAGCGTCGGTTGAAACTGTAGGAACGGAATCAGCGTCGCGTCGAAGGACTGCGCCTGCGTTTTGAACGACGTGAGCAGCGCCCACACGAACGGATACAGCGCCAGCAGCGTGACAAAGATCACGCCAATCCACAACAGCACACGCGATAGCGAGGATTGGCCGATATTGACTCGTCGCTGTTGGTTTAAATCCACTGATTCGGGAGTGAGGGATGTGGTTGCCATCTTCAGTTCTCCACCTTGTTTGTGCCTATTCAAAGCGCGCACGAACACGCGAGAAATAAATGCCAGAGATGATGCTGGCGATAATCACCAACAGGTAAGCCAACGCCGAGCCGTAGCCGAGTTCAAACTCGCGCAAGCCCGTGAGATAGGTGTAGAAGGTGTAGGTTTGGGTGGCTGAACCGGGGCCGCCGCCTGTCAGCGTCAGTGGAATGTCGAGAATTTTGAAGGTTTCCACGAGACGCAGCAGTGCCACCGTCCCCAACGCCGGAGCAATGAGCG
Source organism: Anaerolineae bacterium (assembly GCA_014379235.1). Taxonomy (GTDB): domain Bacteria; phylum Chloroflexota; class Anaerolineae; order Aggregatilineales; family Phototrophicaceae; genus JACMMD01. The sequence goes on along the minus strand of JACMMD010001227.1, from coordinate 5,292 downwards.
GAAACGTGATCTTGCGGAAGATCATCCAGCCGGAACTGGTATCCAGCCGCGCCGCTTCGACCAATTCTTCCGGTACAGATTGCATGGCGGCCAACGCAACGATAAACACAAACGGTGTCCACTGCCATACATCGGTGATGAGCACGGCGACACGCGCCCCCACCGGGTTGATGATCCACTGCACCCCCGCCTCTGGCCCGCCGATGCCGCGCAAAATATTGTTGATGGGGCCGTTGGTTTCGTTGAAAAGGATCACACCGAGGAAGCCGAGCGCAATCGGCGCGGCGAACAAGGGCATGGTGATAATCGCCCGTAACTGGCGCAGGCCGGGGATGTCGTGGTTGAACAGCCACGCCATCAATGTGCCCAGTATCAACGTGAGTATCGTACTGCCGAGCACCAGAAACAACGTAGTCGTCAGCACTTCGCGTACACGGATGTCGCTAAAAATACGTGCGTAATTTTCTAGCCAGATGAACTCGGTGGCTCGGTTGGCCGCCAAGCGAGCGTTGGTAAAACTGAGCAAGAGCGAATAGACCAGCGGAAACAACGTGAATAACAGAACCCAGATAACACCAGGCATCAAAAAGAAATATTTAGCGCGGCTTTTCTTTTGCATATAACCTAACGCTCCGCATTAATTTAGTTCAGAGTATATAAGCTGCGGTGGTTGTGAGCTATAAATCCGATGCGCGTACCTAAGGGCAAGGCATACCTTGCCCCTACTGCTGTAATTTGTAGGGGCGGCTCACGGGCCGCCCCTACGAAGGTTCATTATTATGCTGGCAGCTTACATCCCCGGCGTATAGCCGATGGACTCTTGGTAAATCGCCAACTGCGAATCACGCCCGATGTCATCTGTCACTGCATCCCATTCCTGCGCCACCAGATCGAGCGCGTCCTGCGCCGTTTGCTGGCCGGTCATCGCTTCGGACAAGCGCGTGTCGAGGATCGTCCAGTATTCCGGCGTACCGGGGATACGGATGTAGGTTTGCGTGATTGGCATACTGAACAGATTCGCGCCGTAAGCGGTGATGTATTCAGTCGCATCGGACTCGTTGAAGCCGTACTGCGTGTATTGGGCCACATCAGCCGAACCATCGGGCGGGAACAGGTGGATCAAGCTGCTGGGGTCAACGCCTGTCCAACCAGCGGTCACGTTCCAGAAGTTGATGACCGGGTTCGCCTGCATGGCCATGAAGTAGTAGGCCAGTTCGGGGCTATCGGTATAGGCCGACATGATCGGATGCCACGAGCCGCCTGTCGTGTTACCGACGCAGTTGGGGTTCTCTTCATCCGTCACCATTTCGCCCGCTTCGCGGTCATACCACGTTGTCGAGCAGGGGATACGGCCAGCACCGAGCGTACCCATAATGGTTGAGGTTTCCGGCTTCTGGGAGAGCGAACCAACGTCGCCCCATGAGAAGGTGGCGATGGCGTTGCCCGTCAGGAAGTTGTTCCACGCTTCGCCCAATTCCCAACCAAACTGCGCTTCTTGTCCGGTGGCGGCCAGCGCTTGCAGGTATTCGAGCGCTGCAACATGGCCGGGGCCGTTGATGAGCGGGGTCATGTCGTCGGGGTCGAACCAGTACACATTGTCATACTTGCTAACGGCGCGAACATCGTCGCCTTCACCGGGGGTGATGGCGAACCCTGCCGACAGGCTCATGAAGTGGAAGAAACCTTGACCACCACTGCGGAGATGCAAGCTGATACCATCGTCGGGATCGCCGTCGTCGTTCCAGTCCTTGCCGTTGAAGAAGGTGGTGATGGCCAACAGGTCTTGCCATGTTGCAATCGGGTAAGGCATGGGCGAGCCGACTTCGGCTTCATACGCTGCCTGCCATTCGGGATCTTCCAGAATGTCCTTGCGGAAGTACAGCAGTTGGGCGTCGCCGTCGTTCAGCGTACCGTACATCTGCCCCTGCCACGACATCAGGTCGAGCAGCGGTTGAGCAACCACTGTCGGGTCGTAATCGGGAAAGCCTTCTTGGCCGATGAATGGGTCAACCGGCTGAATCCAGCCGTTGCTCACCATGTCACCGTAGAACCACGAACCCGTGATGATGACATCGTAGGTATATTGTTCGGTTAGGAAGTCGGCGGGGATGACCGTCTGTAGCTGAGCGAAGGGGATTTCGACGATTTCGAGGGTTGCACCAGTGGCTGCCTCGAACGCGGGCCGCCAGAAATACAGCGGGCCGGAGATACCACCGCGCGCGCCCTGACCGAGAACGCCAACCGTCAGCGTTTCGCCGGCGAATTGACCTGTCGCGTCCGGCAGATCAGCATCGACCAGCGCCGCGAAAGCGGTGTCACGCTCAACGTCGCTGACCGCATCGGGGAACAAGTCCGCCGCCGTCATGCCCATGAACGTATCGTCCTGAGCGAGAACCGTGCCCATCGCGCCGACCAACAGAGTCAGCGCCAGCAAAAGACTTACTAAGCGAAAAGACTTCATTTCAGATGCTCCTTTAAGTAACGTGCCACTAAGTTCTATTAATCACATTCCCCAAGAGGTTTTGTAAAGGATACCCTCCTTATGCAAACGCTTTCACTCTCTCATAATAAGCATCCTGCGTTGAACTGTCAAACGGTTTTATGAAACGTTGCACATTTCAATCTCTGTTTAGCTCACTTCAATATCAATGTCGTAGTCCGCTGCTCCATCAAGACCAATCCAAAATGGGCGTACCAGTTCGTAATTGCAGTCGCCTTCGCTGACGAAGCGCAGACGAATGATAATCTGCTTGATGTCGTCGTCGCGGTCAATACCGAGAACATCATGCCGCGCTGTGCAGCCCGTTCCCCTGCTCCACAACCCGGCCAACACTCGCCCGCCAGCGAACTCGAATGCGCTGCGAATGACGGGTTGGCGACATAGTTGGCTCTCATCAGCCAAGCCATACAAGCGGATATGTTCTTCCGCCGAACGCAGCACGAACAGCGTTCCCGCTGAGTCGTTCGCGGCTTCAAAGCAAATGCCGCTCATGACCGCGTTTTCGTCCGTCCACGGATAGGGGAAAGGCGTGTTGGTTTGCGCGGGAGTGGCCGTGATAATCTGTGTCACCACAATGGGCGCGACAGTGGCGTTACCGTTCAGAGCAGATGGTGTATTAGTAGCAAATGCGGGTTGGCCCAGCGCTTCGGGCGAAGGCGTGGCCGTGATGACGATGATCGGCGCATCGGGGCGCAAGCAGCCGCCTAAGCTCACCAGCAAGAAAAAACTGATCACAAAGCTACAAAGGGTCAAAGTTACAACGGAAATTGAAGGATTATTCTTAAACCCTCGAACCGCGTGCCTCGAACCTTGTACCTTAGCGCTAATTTGCTTGTGCATCAATCGAGCCTAATCCAAAATAACTGCCTGAAACCTAACGCGCACCCTGCGATTTATCAACGTTAGCGCGCATACGTGAGGAAAATTGCGGACAATCAATGAGCACGTCTCGCGTAGTGGGAAAAAGCATGATACCATTTCAGAGATTACCGAGTGTTAAATGAAACAGGTTTCAAGGCAATGCGCGTCCTTATCATATCGGATATTCACGCTAATCTCACGGCTTTTCAGGCAGTCTTGAAGGATGCCGAAGGCGATTGGGAATATGTTTGGTGTCTTGGTGACGTGGTGGGTTATGGCCCCGACCCGAACGAAAGTGTCGAACTGCTTCGCAGTATGCCGCACCTATGCCTCGCGGGCAATCATGACTGGGCCGCATTGGGGCGTTTGGATATTCGCACGTTCAACCCTGATGCCCGAAAGGCCGTCAACTGGACACGTGATACGCTGACTCCAGAGAACCTTGATTATCTGGATGCGCTGCCGACGACGTTCGTCATCGGGGATTACACGCTGGCACATGGCAGCCCACGCGAACCAGTCTGGGAATACATCTTAGAGCCGATCATCGCGGCGCTGAACTTCGCCCACTTTGAAACGCCCTTCTGTTTGGTGGGGCATACCCATCAACCTGTCACCTATGAACTGATGAACGAAGGCGGCGATACCGAAGCGGTGATGCCCGTCTATCGTCAGGAACGGTTGCTCAACGGCAAGCGGCAGATTATCAACCCCGGCAGCGTCGGCCAGCCGCGAGATGCCAATCCCGATGCAGCTTACGCCATCCTCGATGTCGAAGCCAACATCTTCGAGCATCGGCGTATCGCGTATGACATTCCGGCGGTACAGGCGCGGATGCGTAAAGTCGATATGCCGGAACGATTGGTGACGCGGCTCGAACATGGCTGGTAGTCCCAACCCGACGATACGTGAAGAGCTTCTCAGCCCGACAACCCGCGAATATCTGGCGCAAATTTACCGTCTCAGTGATCGTGTAGGCGGCAGCGACAGCGCCGAAGCCTACGTCAGCACATCGGCGCTGGCCGATCTGCTGGACGTAAGCGCGCCCGCCGTCAACCGCATGGTAACAAAACTGCGCGAGATGGGGCTGCTGCTGCACGAACCTTATCGCGGCATTTCGCTCACCGAACCGGGCGAACGCGAAGCGCTCAAAGAACTGCGCCGTCATCGCATCGCGGAAGCGTTTTTGGTGACGGTAATGGGCTTTCAGTGGCACGAGATTCACGAAGAAGCCGAGCGCATGTCCCGCGCATTGGGCGAAACCGTCGCTGAACGCATGGCGCAGATGGCCGGCTATCCGCAGTTTTGCCCGCATGGAGAGCCAATCCCCAACGCAGATGGAACGCTGGCACAGCTAAACGATGTGCTGCTGGCTGACGTAAAAACCGAGCAAGAACTCGAAATCACCCGTGTGCGTACCCGCGACTCAGATCGCCTGCAATATCTGGCGGCGCTCGGACTAACGCCGGGAACGCACATCAGCCTGCTCCACGCCGCGCCCTTTCATGGGCCATTACAGCTCAAGGTCGGCAGCGAATACCGCATCATTGGCCACAACCTCGCGGAACTCATCCGTGTGAAGCCTATCCAGTTATAGACTGCCTTGCGCCTGAATAGCTGCTGCTCATGATGAAACATTTAACCCTGCTAGAGGGTGATGCCATCGTTGAAATGCAGAAATTAGCGGCGCACAGCGTCGATCTTGTCATCGCCGACCCGCCTTATAACCTCGGCAAAAACTATGGCAACAACAACGACAACAAAGGCTTTGGCGAGTATTTAGAGTTTTCGAGGGCGTGGCTGCATGAGGCTGATAGGCTGCTGAAACCTTCCGGCACGATCTACGTTTTCATGGGCGTTCGCTTTATCTCCTATCTGTATGACATTTTATCGAGAGAACTCGGCTACCAATTTAACAGTTGGATATGCTG
>JACMMD010001226.1 GCA_014379235.1 Anaerolineae bacterium | reverse complement strand
CGACTCACACCTTAGTGCGATGCTCGGCGTCGCTGTCGAGCCGTTGAGTGGCGACCAAAAGCGTTTTCACGTCGTCACTGTAGTGTATTATCATAATTGGGCCGGGCCGCTCTACTTCAACGTGATTCGCCCGTTTCACCATCTTGTCGTCAGCAGTATGGCCCGCGCCGGAGTTCGCGCCTGATCGAATGGATACCATAACCAGCCTGCAAAATACCAAAGTCAAGCTCGTTCACGCGCTGCAAAACCGCGCCAAATCTCGTCGCAAAGAAGCCAAAATCGCGCTCGAAGGCACACGCCTGATTCGTGATGCCATCGAGCGCGGCTACGTGCCGGAGTTCGTGCTGTATCTGGAAGAGCAGGACAACGCCAGCGTCGAGCTTGTGGCATCGCTACAAAACAGCGGCTTCGAGGCCGCGCCTGTCACCGACGAGATCATGCGCCACATCAGCGATACACAGCAGCCACAGGGGATCATCGCTGTCTTTCCACTGCCGCACCCGCCTCTGCCCCGTACACTAGAGCGCGTTCTCATCCTTGATGCAGTGCGTGACCCCGGCAATGTCGGCACGATTTTGCGCGCTGCGGCGGCGGCAAACATACAGGCGGTTTTCCTCTCGCCCGATTGCGTGGACGCTTACAATCCGAAAACACTGCGCGGCGGTATGGGCGCACACTTTCGTATCCCGGTCATCGAGGCAAGCTGGAGTTCGATTGCCAAGCACTGCGACGGACTGGCGGTCTATCTGGCCGCTGGAGATGGTGACACGCGCTACGATGCGGCGGATTGGTCGCTGGCGTGGGCACTCATCGTCGGCAGCGAAGCGCACGGCGCGGGCGATAATGCCGATCAACTCGCCCACCATCGCATCTTCATTCCACTCGCTGCTGATACCGAATCGCTCAACGCAGCGATGGCCGCGTCTGTGATTCTATTCGAGGCACAGCGCCAAGCGCCGAAATAAACTCCCCGCAACCTTTGACCTGTATCAACGTATAATGTTATCGAGTGATAACACCCCGTTATTGGGGTGTGTATCGACGCGCCTTTAGCCCACTATTAAACGCATATGTATTCATGCGAGTAACCATGGCAACTATCGAACCTGCTCGAACAATCGAAACCACCGCCACCACTATCGAACCTGCACCCATTAGCACGACAACGGTGTCCGAGACCCGTCCCACAGAGCAGCCGGGATGGGGACGCCCCTTCTGCCTTGCGCTGATGGTCATGATGCTGCTGACATTGGTCGTTGTCGGCGGCTTTGTGCTGCTGCTGGTCTATCAGGTCATCACCATTCCGCAAAATCTGTTCAGCGCGATCAGCAACCCCGTCACCATCACCACGCATTCAACGATGGTGCTGGACGGCATTCAGGATATGGAACAGCTTTTGACGACGCGCTACACCTATTCGACGATCATCACCAGCGAACGCGAAATGCCCGGTATTTTGGCTTCGTTCTACGGTGATCGGCTGTCGATGGTGGCTGTGGGG
>JACMMD010001225.1 GCA_014379235.1 Anaerolineae bacterium | reverse complement strand
TGATATCTTCCAGCAAACTTTGAGCGCTGGTGCTTAATTCACTGCTGCCATCTACAAACCAGAGAAAAGTATGCGTATCGAGAAGCAGCTTCATGCCATGTAATCGTTGAAGTCCGGCAGTGGCGCATCAAAATCATCACTCATGTTGATGAGTCCGGCAGCGCTACCTGCCTTACGTGGCTTTTTCGTGGCGCTGGCAAGCGGCACAAGCTGAATTTCGCGCTCGTCTTGGGCGACAATCAATATAGTTTCGCCCTTTACGGCTGCATCCACTAATTGCGATAGTTGTTCGGCAGCATCTTCTAGCGCAATTCGCTGCATCATTTTGCTCCTCAATGTCGTTGATATTTAGTCTATCACAATCCGCTAGAATCAAACGGCGGGCCGATATGGCCCGCCGTTCTCTCGTGGATAGTCCAAACGCTAGTTCTTGCTGCGCTGCGGCTGACCCGTTGGCTGATTCGCCTGCGGGTTAATCTGGCCCTCGGCCATCTGTGTCAGCAGTTCGTCGGTTTGCTTTTCTTCCTCAAGCGATTGGTGCAGCAGGCGCAGCGCCTCATCCTCACCGAGCAGCTTGGCATAAGCGCAAACCGTACCATACGCGGCGATCTCGTAATGCTCGACCTTCTGCGCCGCGCCGATCAAACCGGCATCGCGCACATCGTCATCGGCTTCCTTGTCGCTGGCGACTTCATCGCCCTCTTTAATCAGCCCTTCCATGCCATTGCAGTGGACACCCGCCGGGCTGCCACCCATCGCCTCGAAGATGCGCTCGATACGACGCGCATGTTCTTTCGTCTGCTCTAAATGAGTGCGGAAACCCTGTGCCAGTTCGGGCGAGGTCGCCGCTTTGGCCATCTTCGGCAGCGCTTCGATCAGTTGATTCTCGGCACTGTAGCTGTCTTTCAGCGTGTGAACGAACAGTTTACGCAGCGAGTCCATTTTCATCGCCATGATCTTATCTCCATAACTATCCATATACACAACGAATATATTTCATACAAATACATTATGTCAATGGACGCTGAAGACTTCTTACGCAACACTTATGGACTGCTGCTTAATGACAGCCGAAAATCACCGCTGGTCGTACCTTCGCGCAGCCCAAAGCGCGTTACGGCGATAACGTACTGCCCCGTATAAGGCAAACTATAAACGAGGCGCGGGCTGCGTGTATCCGGGCTGGCGTCGTCATTAGACGCGAGATTGTTATCGTCGGCATCGCGCAGCACCAGAATCGAGTCAAGGTCGCCGGTAAGTGTCTCAGCGGAAATATCCACCGCATCGCCCGCCGCGCCGTTGAACTGGTAGAACAGCGCGTACACATCATTGTTGAGCGTCCCCGTCACGCTGTCGCCATAAACGATCAGAATATCGCCCCCCTCGCTGGATTCCTGCTGCGGCGTCGGGTTGACCACGCGCCCGCGATTAACGATTGAACCTGTGCCATTTTCCAGCACACGAATGCTGGCATCGAAGCGCTGGCCGGGTTGCAGTGTATCGCCCGTTTCGAGGATGGTCTGGCCGCCAACACTCAGAACGAGGTTGAACGGTGTTGCATTGGTACTGCCGCACACGTTCTGAAACCACACGCGCACCTCATAATCGCCGCCAACCGGAGTTAGACCCGGCCAATAGATATGCTCAACAGGCTGCGCGCTTGGTGTGATGCAGTTGGTGTTGCTGTCGATTTGCAGTGTGCCTCCGATAGTCTCAGCCTGCGGGTTGCTCCATGAAACCGTGCGCCCCGATGGATCACGCACGAACAGGTTCAAATCAGCGTCCGAGTTCCACGTCAGCGTCGCCGTGACTGCGCCGCCTTCCAGCGCAATCGCGCCAGCACTCAACCCCAGATTAAAACTGCCGCTGCTCGTACCATTGGCCAAGCCGGCCCGTGTCGCCAGAACATAGTAATTGCCATCCGCAGGCAGCGCGAACTGAGTGATGCGGGCGTTGCGACTGCTGCTGGCATTATCGTTGAAAGCCAGTTCGTTCAGTTCGGCATCGGCCAGAATCAGGTACGGGTCGAGAGTGCTGCTTGCGTCCGCAGTCATTTGCAGAGTAACCAATTCGCCGGCTTTACCCGCGAAACGATAGTAGAGAATCGGGCTTTCAGCGTCAATTTCACCCGTAAAAGACTCGTTGTAGCTGGCGAGGTTGACGGTCAGTTTTTCAATATCCACCGGAATACCCGTCAAACGCAGGTTGAAATTACCGCTCGTGCCGGGACGCAGGTTGTTCACCTGCAAAATATACGCCCCACTGCGCGGGATGGGTACTTGCAGCGTGGCGAAGCGTTCCCCCGTATCACTGGCGATGCTCTGTAGATTCAAATCGAGCAGTTGCAGTTCGGGCACAGCCTCAGCGCTGCCTGACGTGAACATATTGGCCGCCACCAGATCGCCAATGTGCGCGTTGAACACGTAAGAAATCGACGGCGTATCCGGCGTAAACTGTCCGGTGATCTGTTCGCCGACTTCCAGCACCGCGCCCGCCAGTGCATCAACGTACAGGTCGAACGAACCGCTGCCTTCACGTCCGGCGGCCTCGATGAGATACCAGCCCGTTTCCGGCAGCGTGGCGTAGGCAACGGATTCATTGGTGCGCGTCTGCGACTCTTGGCTGATAACCGTCAAGTTGGCGTTACGAAGGCTCAACTGCGGCACGAGGCTGCCTTCGGTGGTGGTCATCACCGCCCGAACGAGATCGCCCTGCTGACCGCCAATGGCGAAATAGCGCAGTGGGTTGGCCTCTGCCAATCTCCCCGCGCCGAAATCCTGATACACCAGCACTGTGAAATCCACGCCGAAATCGGGCAGTTCTTCGAGCGGATTAAAGGTGTCGTCACTGCCGCCAGCGATTGCTCCAGCGATGTCTAATCGCAGGCGATATGTGCCGATACTACTGCCTGCGTCACTTTGAAAGCGCGTTGCTTCGATGGTGAAGATGCCATCTCGTTCGAGCTTAGTGTCGATGCGCGCATCACGGTTTCCAGTATCGGCATCGTCGTTCTGCGCCACCAGTTCGCCATCCGGGCCGAACAGCAGCAGCAAAGGGTCAAGGTCGCCAGATGTGCTCTCCATCGCAATGACGACGTTATCACCGGAACGCGCCGTAAAGCTGAAACGCGCACTGGGTAAGCTGTTGTTGATGTTGCCTTCGATGCTCGTTCCCGGCGCGAGTGGGAACACCGGAGCAGGTGTAGCTGTCGGCGTAGTTTCAACATCGGGAGATGGTGTCACTGGCTCGATTTGCGCTTGGACAGACCCCACCGCGAACAGCGCCGCCAGTAGTATGAGCAGTAAAATGGGAACACGCGCCGTTGACATAGCGTTTAATTCACCAGACAATCGTTCAGTTTTAGAGTGATGAGTTGAATGTCATGAGTAAAAGTCGCATTGCTAGATTGTACTCATCACTCGTTACTCATCACCATCGTAAGGACAAGACTACATGCCGATTGAGCGTAAGCACTTTTCAACAACGCTCCTGCTTATTCTAACCGCGTTTGCGATTTTCGCCCTGTTCCCCCAAACGCCGACTGCCGCACAGGATACCGACGCTTCCAGTACGCCAGACGTTACGACAACCAGCACCGCGATCCCAGCCACAAGCACGAACCCCCTGCTGGATATGCTGGCGCTCGTGCCCGAAAGCGCGCTCGACTTTGGCGACCCGCCGCACATCATCCGCTACGGTGATTTTGCCGCTCTGGAAGCAACCCACCACATCAGCCCCGACAGTGCCGACGAGTTCGCGGCACTCAATGACTCGGAGCGCAGCCACTGGACAAATGGGCTGATGCGTATGCAAGCGCTGCCCCCGTATATCCTCAACAACACCTATCAACGCATCGCAGAAATGCCGACTTTAGTCGGATTCGAGTGGTTCGACATCGATCAAGTGCTGACGTTCGCCAATTTGCCGTTCGCGGGCATGATCTACGCGGGCGACTTCGACCCGGCCAGCATCGAAACCGCGCTAACCGAACGTGAGTTCGGAGTCACCGAATATGAAGGCGTGACTATCTGGAATCGCGGCGGCGACGGTATGACCGACATCACGCTGATGTCACTTGGCGATCCGTTCGGCGGCGATGTCGGCTGGACGTCGCGCATTGCCGTTATGCCTTCGGAAGATGGCACGGATTACCTCGCAAACG
>JACMMD010001224.1 GCA_014379235.1 Anaerolineae bacterium | reverse complement strand
AGCGTTTCTTCGACTTGCATCGGCTCATGCACTTCGCCATGCAAAGTGGGCGCATACCGGGTTTTTTTCGCCGCACCTATTATCGCATCGAGCATTACAGCGACCACCCTGTGCGTGCACAACGTTGCTTTCAACAGAGGCCAGCGGCGGCGTTTGAATCGCGCGGCTACTAGACGCGAAGCCAACAGCCAGAGACAAGGCGGCGGCGAGGGCTGCTCCAGTTTGGAACCTCATGAAATAGCTCCAGTTGAAAGAGTGGGCGGACCATCCGTCAGCTGCCAATATGCCGATCCTGCTGGCCCGTGGCAACTAACTGGTATCCGCGCGCTGCTCAGGCGGCAGGCGCATCCAGACGAAGCACGCGAACGGCACCTGCAAGTCGCGCGGGTCCGGTTCGATGTTGGCAAGCCACCGGTCATAGGCGGCGGGCAGCAGGATGACCGGCATTCTGTCATGGATCTCGATAGCAAGTCGTTGGCGTTTGTCGTGATGATGCAGAAGGTGCGCATCCATTCATCGCCGGCAACGCGCCAGTTCTCCCAGATGGCCGCAAGCGCGAATGGCTCACCTGATTTCATCGCAATGGCGTAGGGCTGCTTGGTCTTCTGCCCTTTGATGGCCTTCCACTCGAAGAAGTTGTCGCGCAAATAGTGCCCCTGGGCTGCTCCTGCCGGGTTGCGCAACATCGTAATCAGGTAAATCACCGTCCATTATCCCCGGATTTATCCTGATTTCATGGAGCGTAGCACACCGATAGGCATTTTCTACGCGCTCGCCGTGGCCGCAGAGATGCGAGCTGACGGCGAGCCGTCGCGCCCTTTCGGCAGATCGTGTTGGACTGCCTGCGGGCGCCTTGGAGGAGCAGAATGGGGCCATGTTGCTGGTCTTGCGTAGTGAATTTAACTGATGGGGCCATGTTGCTGGTCTTGCGTAGGGAATTGAACTGACGGTATAACTGACGGTATACATGTCACATTGGTTCAGGTCGTAGCGCGGGAGCACGATCGAGGGATCGCGAACAATCAGTGAGTGCGTATCTTTTTAAGCCGGCCCTTTCCGGCAGTCGTGTGCCTGCGGTGGGGAGTGTGCCGACACAGCCGCAGGATTGGCGCAACCAGCTCAGCACGCAGCAGCTCGATCCGGTCGGAGGCCGTTTGAAAAGAGCCTTCGATTTCGCAGGCGCATCGATCGCGCTTGTGCTGACCGCGCCGATCATGCTTATCGCAGCCGCGCTGATCCGAATGTTTCTTGGAGGACCAGTGATCGTTGCCCAGAAGCGCATCGGGTTCAATGGCAAGGTCTTCGTCTGCTACAAATTCCGCACCATGGTGATCGGCGGCGACGAAATCTGCTTGGGCAACGTCCTGCGCAAATCGAGCATCGATGAGCTGCCGCAGCTCTTCAACGTGCTCTTCGGCGACATGAGCTTAGTCGGGCCGCGAGCTGTCGTTCCGGAAGAGATCGCGCGCTATGGCCACCACGCGCGCACCTGCCTGCGGGCTCGGCCCGGCTTGACCGGCATGTGGCAGACTACCGGACGCAACCGCATCAGCTACAGGGCTCGGGTGGCACGCGACCTCTACTACGCCCGCAACTGGTCGCTGTGGTTGGACCTTGTCGTGCTGATAAAAGCCATCGCGACAAAGTGCGATGAAACCGCCTAAGCGTGATGATCACGCCCTTTTTGGTCCCGCTCCCGTGCCAGCCACGACGCCGCGCGTAAGCGGCCACAATGCACTGCGAAGCCTGCCAGATAGCCTGTCTGCAAGGCGGTGAGCATTCCGAGCACGTAGATTGCAGCCGTGAGTGGGCTCCAATTGAGCAGCGGCGCCAGAACACTGCATGCGACCACTATCCCGGCCGATGAAGCGATAACCGCGTGCACGCGCCGCCGCCATAGCCCGAGCGCAAACCCCATTCCGCCTGCCGCAATGGTGATAAGCCACAACACCCCAGGATATTCCTCCGAAATGTGTCGATCGTTCAGCCGCGGGTGCTCCACTACATCTGTTAATTATTGCCGTGCCCCTAACCCGGCAGAAAAAAATGTCTGCACGAGGTCATCTGAGGGGCCTTTTAAGGACGACGGCTTTCGCTTCCGCAAGCCTGGGCGGCCCTCCAGCGGGCTGCACAACGTTCACGAGGCCTTTTTGGCCAGTCCCCTGGATGAACGTCAGTGACAGCCGGAAGTTCCCGTGTTGCCCTCCCGAGACCAGGCTGAGAAGAAGTTGTTGGCGTTGCGGGAGCAGGTCTGGGAGCAAGAGAGAGCGATGCGCGACAAAAAAATGAGCAAGCTGTCAGGCTACACGGCCACATGCGCATCAGCTCGGACGGGAACGGCACCAGT
>JACMMD010000132.1 GCA_014379235.1 Anaerolineae bacterium | reverse complement strand
TGCCGAGGTGATTTATTTCCTGCTGTGGGTGTTAGGAAAGATGATCGGTGGCGGACATTGAAGCGAAGTATCGTTTGTAGCTCGTAGAAAGCAGGTTTCGCCATGAAAGACGCGCGGTTGATGATTGTCCTACTACTGGCGCTTGTTGGCGTCCTGTGGTTGCAGCTTGATCTTGGTCGTGGCGCAACGGCGGCTGATGTCGCATTGCAGGTGACGCCGAGTGGGCCGCAGGCTTCGGTAACGGCGCTCCTGGCGACAGTGTACGCAGGTCAAACGCTGGTAGCGACTACCCCGACGGTTGGCTTTACACCTACGCCTGAACCGCTGACGGATTCGGATAGGTTGGAAGCGGCATTCGCGGAGATCGAGGGAATCGCACAGATTAATCTAGCCAGTGTCATGCTATAGGCGAACGGCGAGGGTTACATTGCGTCGATTGAGGCGATTGTTCTCCCCGGCTACAACACCGAAGAAATGGCGAACCAATTACGCCAGGCAAGCTATTCAACTTTGAATTCGACCTTCGTGATATTCTACGCTGTCTTGTTTGACGATGTGCGGGCGCTAGACTATGCGTGGTTGAACGATAACAATGAATGGCGCATCGCGGAACTGCCCTATCCAGTTGAGATTTTGCCAACGGTTCAGGCGCTGATGCTGGCACAGGGTATGGCAGGTACGCCTATGGCCATGTTCGCGCAACGGGTAGCGAATGCACGGGAATGCGCCGGTACGACGTGTGCCGTCATCGAACAGCTTCAAATCGGGACGCGGGTTGACGTTACCGGACAGGTGGCTGGCGAAGTCTATCGAGAGAACGATCAGTGGTATCAGGTGCGGCTCGACGGTGGGCAACAAGCGTTTGTGCATGTATCGCTGCTTGGGCCGCCCGTTGTCAGCACAACAGTTCCGGCAACAATTAGTGTTCCGGCCGCAGCCCCGATCAGCGTGCCGCAATCGCAACCACAGTTACCGTCGTCGCCGTACACCTGCAATGGGCGCAATGATCTGAACTGCGATGACTTCCCCAATGGCGGCTCGGACGAGCAAACCGCTATGTGCAATAACGAGGATTTGCTTGACGGCGACGGGGATGGTGATGCCTGTGAGCCAGGCTTCAGCTAGGCAAAGTCCGCACGGTTATAGGGAAACTTATCGATTTTCAACGTCCGCGAACATGCGGGCGTTTTGTTTATTGGACTTGCTCTCAGGCTCTTTGATTTAGAACTCCCTGCTACGCGAACAGTTCGCGGCAAATGGAGCTAATCTGCTGCCAACCGCTCTATCGGTGGCGCATCCCCTGCGTGAATGGTGTTAGAATAAGAACATGTAAGCAGCGGAGAATCACCATGCTCGATGCACCTGTGCGCTCTGTTTTCAGTGAAATCACTGATTTTCTGGCAACAAATCCGACGCCGCAAGAAATCATTGCTTATCGTCTGCCGGATGTCCTACAAGCTCGCGCTCATGAGCTGTTGGAGAAGAACGGTGAAGGCGAACTCACTCTCGACGAACATGAAGAAATGATCGACTTCGTCCGTATCGATCAAATGTTATCGCTCCTCAAAATCAAAATGCGTATCAAGCTCAAGCATACTGACGAATGACGATCCCCGCCGCACTGCGTCGAGCGGTTATTCAACGCGCTGGTGACTGCTGCGAATACTGCCGTCTAGCGAAAACTGACGAAAGCTCGCCGTTCCACGTTGACCATGTTACCCCGATCAAGCATCACGGTACGGATGACTTGGATAATCTGTGCTTATCCTGTTTTCAATGTAACTCGTACAAAGGCCCGAATTTGGCAGCGGCAGACCCATCAACGGGGAAAGCTGAGTTCTTGTTCAATCCTCGCACGCAAACTTGGGATGACCATTTTCAGATCAACGATGACGCCACACTGACAGGCAAGACACCGGAAGGTCGGGTTACTATCGACGTATTGAGGATTAACGACGAGCCTCGTGTCCAATATCGTCAATTTGCGATGAGCAGCGGTGAGTATCCCTGTTAAGAAAGATTAGCTTTTGCCTATGCTGCACATGTCGCCTAGCAGCCTTGGCTCAACCCGCCGACGCATCGGGGCACGTCCGCCGCCCGAATGATAGAACGGGCAAGCGCGGTAGACGAGGTAAGGAGCAAATTACTTCATAGCGACAACTTTTCGCGCAATCACATTGATAACTTCGCCTTTGCGCTGAACTTCACCTTGAACCAATAACAGGGACGAGCCGCGTATTGTCCGGCGGTAATGGGTATACGTTCGCGGGCGCACAATGACGTTGATAAATCCGAATTCATCTTCCAGCGTGATGAAGTGATGCCCCTTTGCCGTCGGTGGTGACTGATGAACGACGACTACCCCGGCTACCCATACCTGTGTTTCCGAGCTGAAATTGAGCTGCTCGCTGCTCAAAATTCCGCGCTGCGTGAGCCGTACCCGATAGAAGGCCAGCGGATGCGTCCCGGTAGATAATCCCGTTGTCGCGTATTCCATGCCGCTGACTTCGGCTGGCGAGAGCGATGGCAGTTCAACCGCTTCGGTTGCGAAATTCAACGCGAGGTCATCTTCACCAGAGACTGTGCCGAGTTCCCACAGCAAATCGCGCCGTGAAGACCGCCACCCATCCAGCGCGCCCGCTTGAATGAGGTTCTCCACCAGACGACGTGGTAGACGGGTACAGCGGACAAAATGGGCAAGGTCACGAAATGGCTGCTCACGCGCTTCCAGCAGGCGCTCGCTGGCAGTCTCACCAAACCCCTGCACATACAGCAGTCCTAATCGCAGGGACTCCCCTTCCGGCGCGCATTTGAATTGGCTGCGCTGGATATCGACGCGCAAAACCTCGATACCATGCCGCCGCGCATCGTTCACCACGACAGCAGGCGACCAGAAACCCATCGGTTGGTTGTTTAACAGAGCCGTATAAAACGCCAACGGGTGGTAACGCTTCAACCATGCGGAGCGATACACTAGCACCGCAAAAGCCGCCGCGTGGCTCTTAGGGAACGAATAGCCGCCAAACGCACGGAGTTTATCGAAAACTGCTTCCGCATCATCCGTCGTGACGCCGCGCTGAAATGCTCCCGCGATAAAGGCGCTGCGAAAATGATCGATCCGTTCAATCGCGTGTTTCCCGCCGAGCGCTCGACGCAGTAACTCTCCCTGCCCTGCTGTGAAGCCAGCCAGATCACGGGCGACTTTCAACACCTGTTCTTGAAACAGGATCACTCCCAACGTCTCGCGCAGTGCATCGTCTAAAAGCGGATGCGGATATACAACAGGTTCAGTACCTAAGCGACGGCGCAGGTAAGGATGAACCATGTTGCCCATAACCGGGCCGGGACGGATCAGCGAGATCGATACAATCAAATCGGCGAAACATGTAGGGCGTAAACGGGGTAAAACCTGTGTCTGCGCCCGGCTCTCAACCTGAAAGATACCAACGGTATCGCCGCGCGTCATCATCTCGTAGACACTGGGATCATCGAACATTAGCACTTCCAGATCGGGACGTTCACCCGTGATC
>JACMMD010001223.1 GCA_014379235.1 Anaerolineae bacterium | reverse complement strand
CGGAGCGGGCCGCCGAACGCGGCTGGCGCTTGTTCTTTCTTGGTGCTGCGCCGGGAGTGGCCCAGAAAGCGGCGGATAACCTGCGCGCCAAACATCCCGCGCTGCAAATCGTCGGCACGTACAGCGGCAGCCCTGCGCCGCAAGAAGAGGACGCGCTGGTGGCGATGGTCAACGCCAGCGATGCCGATATTTTGCTGGTGGCCTTCGGCGCGCCGGAACAAGACAAATGGATCGCGCGTAATATGCCACGCCTACGAGTCAAAATGGCTATGGGCGTGGGCGGTACGTTTGACTTCATCGCCGGGATTGTGCCCCGTGCGCCGCTGTGGTTTCGTGAACACAGTTTGGAATGGCTGTACCGTTTGGTTAAGCAGCCGTGGCGCATCCGCCGAATGCTGCGTTTGCCGCGTTTTGTGCTGGCAGTTTTGACGAGCAAGTGATAGTAGGGGCGACACATGTGTTGCCCCTACTATCAAGTTACAGGGTTTTAACCCCTCCCTAAATCCCTCCCCGCAAGCGGAGAGGGACTTTGCAAAGTCCCTCTCCGCTTACGGCTAGAGGGACGAGGTGGCGCGTTAGCGCCGGAAGGGGTTCAACGCATCGAATTCAGCGAAACAATTGGTGCAGAGGCCGGCGGTATATCGGTCATCTGACCGATACGGATTTCAGTCCTACGTCGGTTCTAACAAATCGAGTTCTCCCCGATAATGAGTATTGTCAGAGGAAAAGAAGCAACGAAGAACACCGCTAAGAGGGCATGAACGATGGACTACTACCAAACACAGGCGATGTTCCAATGGGATATGGCACATGGCCGGGCGCAGCGCTTGAAGTGGATTGCGTCACTGCGGCGTAAGAATATCGAACTGCCTGACTTTAACCGTGTGACGAACAGCTTACATTTGCATACCGCCATTTATCGTGGAATACACGTTATTCAGTTAGAGAAAATCATCGGCAGCGTGGGACGTTTTCACGATTTCGTTGATGGTTTCTTGCCAGTTAGTTCGGAATTGAGTTCCCGCTGGCAAAGCCTCGCGGCTCTGACCATAAACCCGTCGAGCGGTGGTTTGCCGCCGATTGACGTATTCAAAGTGGGCGAAGTGTATTTCGTGAGCGATGGTAATCATCGCGTGTCGGTGGCCAATCAGTTGGACATCCCCGACATAGAAGCGCGTGTGTGGGAATACGAGGTGGCACAGCATGTCACCGCACTTGAGCGTGGAGTGTGCATCAACGGAGAGCAGTCCTTCCGTGTGATGTGTGTGAATTAGATAGTCCGCGCCCGATGGCTATCGGGCGCGGTTGTCAATCTAAGCTGGAAGGTGACGATGGCGATTAGTTGGATTAGTAATCGCCGTCGTCGTCGTGATCCATATCGAAATCGCTGTCGGAGTCCCAGTAGTCGTCACTGTCGTCGTCGTCATCTTCCAGATCGTCGTAACTTACATCGTCGTCCGCATCATCGTCTAAGTCGTAGCCTCCGTCTTCGATTTCTTCTTCCTCGTCCTTTGGCCCGTTGTAGATATGAGCCTCGAACTGAAGCGTTTCATCCAGAGTCCGGTGATTTTCAACATCCATTGTGTGCTATCTCCCTTTGCTGTATCACCGCGCTTTGCGGTAGTCTAGCACAAATCAGCCCAACTACAGCCTCAACATTTCCGTTTGGCGACCTATTGTGCAACGTTTTTATCGCTAACGCAAAAGCGAAATCAGGCTGGTATTTCCCGTGTGCTTTCAATATCGTAATGCTGAGTTCTGAGCAAAAACAAGTTCAACTTACAGAGTAAAAAGTGCTGAAAGAAAGTATAGGGTACACTGAAGCATATGCTAGGGTCTAGACGCTAGTATCTGGCCGCTGAAAGCTGACCGTTGATGGCTGACCATCTCAAATACTTGATTCCCAAACTGGCCGGGCAGCGCCTAATTGTGCTTGGTGACGTGATGTTGGATGAATACGTCACGGGACGCGCCACTCGTTTGAGCCGTGAAGCGCCTGTGCCTGTATTGGAGTTTGAATCGCGCCAGTGGATTCCCGGCGGCGCGGCGAATCCGGCTGCCAACATCGTCGCGCTTGGCAGCTATGTGCTGCAAATCGGTGTTATTGGCGAAGATGCAGAAGCGGCAGCCCTGCGTCAGGTGCTTCGGGCGCGGGGCATCGATACGACTGCGCTTATCCCCGACATTGGCCGTCCAACCACCGTCAAAACGCGCATCATGGCCCAAATGGGACTGCGCTTTCCGCAGCAGTTGGCGCGGCTGGATCGGCTCTCGCGTGAACCGATCAGCGCGTTGATCGAGCAGAAAGTGTGCGCGCTGTTGGCGAACCACCTGCCTAACGTCGATGCGCTGCTGCTCTCGGATTATCACGTTGGCCTGCTGACACCGTCGCTGGTCACGGAAGCGCGCCGTTTGGCCGGTGAGCATGGTGTCTCACTGACTGCCGACGCGCAGGGTCAGCTTGATAAGTATCGCGGTTTTACGCTGGTGAAATGCAACGCCGATGAAGCCCGCGACTACCTGCGCCGGGATATTTTCAGCGATGATGCTTTCGCGGCGGCGGCGCTGGAACTATGCCAGCGCCTCGAACTGAAAGGCGCGATGGTTATCACACGCGGGCCGGATGGCGCGACGGTGGCTGATTGCGACAAAGCGGTAGCCCATATCCCTGCGCCAGCCATCGCGGATGTCTACGATACAGTTGGCGCGGGCGATACGACCATCGCTGTGCTGACGCTGGCCATCGGGGCTGGCGCAACTTACTTCGAAGCAACGACGCTGGCCAATTATGCCAGCGGCCTCGTTGTGCGGCATGTCGGCAACTATACTCCGTCGCCGGATGAATTGGCGCGGGCACTGGAATCCGAAAGCGATTATGACCATTAGACCTGTTTACACGGCACTGATATTTACAGCCGTCTTGATACTGCTGTGCGCGATTCGCATCGCTAACACTGAGATCGCGCCACGCATGGATCAGAACTTTGCCCGTACCACGTTTCAGACACCGGAAAATGAACGCGCATCATCCAGCGGCCCGCTGCCACATTGGTTTGCCGAAGTGTATAACGCAATCTTCGACTGGGATGAAACTGCTTCGAACGCCGGAATGAGAATTGTGGCGATGGTGGCATTCATTGGTGCGGGTGGTCTGCTGTTCACCACGCGCAGTGCGCCCCTGCGCTTATCAGTGCTGTTCATACTGCTGCTGGTCACTTCGCGTTATCCGTTTCTGTGGACATCGCATGAGCTTCTGGGCGGCGCATTAGCGATGCTCATTTTATGGAGCATGGTTCGCAAGCTGCCGTTCGTCATTACGGCTATCTTCGTCGTGGGCTTCTCGCTGGTCAAGCTGGATATGATTTTCTCAGGCGCGCTCATCGGGCTTTATTTAGCCTTTGCCAGCGCTGAACGCGGCCTGCTCCGACTTCGTAACCTTGCAGTGCTAATTGTGCTGCTGGCGGCGGCGGCGCTGCCTTCGATGACGCAGGGGAATTTGAGCGCGCTGAACTCAAGCCGACAGGTGGTCAGTTTCGCGCAGCATTACTCGGCGCTGGTGGCTGATCATCAGGTGGCTTTCCTTCCGCTTCCCCGCCGCGAACGACCTGATCCTTGGTTCAATTTCGGTCGCTATTTCAATCCGATCTGGGGCCGTCAGAACAACATGATCGACTTGGTTCGCGGCGACCCATACCGCTATTATGATTTTCTGTTCCTCTCACTTGGGCGATCCATCATCAATTTATCAAGCTCGAATGTGCTGTGGCTGTTTCCGCTGGCCGGCTACGGCTTTTTGCGGCTGCGAGATCGCAAGCTGAAAATTGTAACGTTGTTATTCTTGCTCGGCTTTATCCCGATTCAATTGATCGCTTTCACACATGTTCGTTATGTGGCGCGCTTTTATCCGTTGGTTCTATATGTGATCTACGCCTACCTCGTTGACCGACCAGAGGACGAAGAGCGGCGGGCGCGGCGCATCATGAGCGGTGCTTTGATCGCGCTGCTGGCCTATCAGATATTTGAATCGCTGCCGGTGTGGTCAACGGGCGAATGGTTTCCTGATTAGCTTCTGGCGCAACGATTCGCGGCGGCTTGCGTAACTTCTATGGACGGCACTAGCTATGGACGTTACACAATGGGCATCAACGTTATGTGGGATAACAGCGAACGGACGATCATCCGTTACGAATTCGAGGTACGATGGTCGTGGGGCGATCTGTATGCCGCTTCCGACGAAGGCACGGCACTGCTGGATTCGGTGGGGCATCGGGTGGATTTCATCGCGGATTTGCGCGGCACGAGCCAACTTCCCGGCGATTTTATGCAGCACGCGGGGCGTATCGCTGGCGGGACGCATCCTCGTCGGGGGATTGTGGTCGTTGTCGGCGCGAGTCCGGTGCTGCGTGGCCTCAGCAATACCGTCGGCTTTCTGTATCGCAAAGCCACTAAAGACCTGCGCTTTGCTGACTCGCTGGAAGAAGCGCGGACGATTATTGCGAGGGAGCGAACAGAAACACGCTAATCATGTGT
>JACMMD010001222.1 GCA_014379235.1 Anaerolineae bacterium | reverse complement strand
TCAACAACCTTGGTGATGAAATAGCCACCAACCACATAATCATTCAGGTCAATATCCGCCAACACGCCCCACCTGTATTTGATTTTCGGCTGAAAGCTAATGGCTAACCGCTAACGGCTTAGAGATGCTCCATCATGCGGCGGAAACGCCCCGCCAGCGCTTTGAGCATCTCGACGGCCATATCCGGCTCATGGTGCAGTTCTTCCATAAAGTCGAGGTTCATCAGCACCAGACAATCGGTTTTGGTGGTAGCGATGACGGACGCGGTACGCGGCGCTTCGTCCAGCAGCGACAGTTCACCGAAGAAGTCGGTGCGATGCAGTTTGTTCAACAGAACGGACGAGCCGTCCGCGTGAATGCGGCGCGCTTCGGCCTCGCCTTCTACGATGATAAATAAGCCGATGCCTAATTTGCCCTGCTCGACAATCGCTGTGCCTTCATCGAAGCTGCGCTCACGGAAGCGCCCGACGATTTTCTTCAATTGGCGCTCGGTAAGTCCATGAAATAAGGGGACTTGCGCCAAAAATTGTACGGTATCATGCTGTGACATCGTAAACGATCACCTTTCGCGTGATTATATTCTGCAATGAGTTCGCTCGATTTTAGCACGGCGCGGCACTCGCCCCAACAAATATGTGGGTCAGTGTAGGGGCGACGCATGCGTCGCCCCTACGAATTGATGGGTTATCGTTTGACCACAACCTGCACACGCCCCGGCCCATGTACGCCGAGTATCAACTGCATCTCGATGTCACCTGTTCGGCTGGGGCCGGAGAGGAAGGCGAAATTGGCGCTGTCACGCATAGCCGGCAGTCCGGTAGCGCGCTGGATGGCGATCCAATCCTCAATGCGCGGTATCAACTGTCCAAGCGTGACAACGGCGACATGTGTCGGCGGCAGCACCGTCGGGATGCGACCTTTGCCCGGCCCCGTACTGACGATCAACGTGCCCGTTGTGACGGCTACCGCGTCCGCGCCCGTCAATCCCACCTGTGCATCGCGGGCCAGTTCGAGCGTTTCAGCGCGGAACTCGTCGTGCGTGTCGGGCTGCATGATCTCGATGCCGACAGCGCGGATAGCCGCTTGCAAGCCCGTTATCGGGATATAAGCGAAATCCCACGCGAGGATGCGTGTCGTGCTTTGCCATTTCAGCAGCGACAGCACCTGAGCGCGGGCCTCATTGTCGCCATTTACAACGAAGACTTCGCCGCTCAAGCGTTTGTATTCCTGCTGGAAACGCGCCAGCAAGCCTTCCGGCGAGGTGTCGTCGATCTTCGTCACAGGCAGATAGTTCGCAGGGCGCGGCGGCGCGTCCTCGAATGGACGGCGCACAGAGCGCAGGCGGTTCAGGATGGTTTCGCGGGAAGTCGTCATCGGTTAGTAGTCCGCTTTCAGAAGTTTGCTATCAGTAAAAAGGTTCACAAATAACAGGCGGCATGATTGCCAACTGTTCGTTCAATTTTCAGCGCTAACGGCTGAGATAATCGAGGACGATATGGTTAAACTCCTCGGTTTTCTCCCACATGGCGAAATGACCGACGCCGTTCATCAGCACGAGGTCAGCCGTTGGAATAAGTTCTGCCATTTCTAAATCATGCTCAGGATAAATCGCTTCTTCTTCTAACCCGTCGAGGATGAGTGTCGGCACGGTAATACTGTTCATTTGTTCAGCCGTATAGTTTGGCTCGGTGGCCAACATCGTGCCGATGCTGGTTAGAAAGACTTCAAAGCCTTCCGGGTTCGGGGAGAGGCGGGCGTAATCTCCCGCTGCCATCTCAAAATATTCAATGATGCGCTCATTTTCATTAACGTCCGAACGTACACCGCTCGGATTGTAGTTTGCCCCGTAAGCCACCAGCTTGTTCAGGCGTTCGGGATGATTGATAGCGATGTCCAGTCCGATGATGCCACCATCGCTCCAACCCACCAGCGACGCTGATTCGATTTCGAGGTAATCCATCAACGCCAGCACATCCGACGCCATCAGCGCATAACCGATTTGCTGTGCGGACATTGTAGAGCGTCCATGCCCGCGACTATCGGGCGTGATGACGTAGTAATCCTCACTGAACGCGGGAATCTGATTGATGAAGTAATCCGCGTTGCCCAACGCGCCATGCAGTAGAATGAGAGGTTCGTTGTCCGGGTCGCCATAGGTCGCATAGTACATTTCGATATCGTTCACCGGAGCCATGCCGGAGTCAGCCGGCGTGGGCAGTTCTTGAGCACCACTCACCACCGCTAACGAAAGGCTTAATATACAAAAAAACAAAACGTCGATTGCCCGTTTCAGCCATGTATGACGATCCATAACGTGTCTCCTCTAGTTCAGTTTGTGTTCGGCACTTAGGAAAATAAGGCCCACTTGGGACGCAGAAGCGCGTACAAAATACCAAGCCCGACCAATGGCAGGAATGACTGCAAGCCGGATTCGAATACGAACAGGGCGATCAACACGGCCACTACCGTACTAGCGGCGATGAGATAGAAGCCCACCTTTTGCCAGCGCAGC
>JACMMD010001221.1 GCA_014379235.1 Anaerolineae bacterium | reverse complement strand
ATTCTGAGCCTATTTTTCGGCGTGTATACCAACGCGCTCTACGGTTATGGCACAACGGTCACGAGTTCGCCCATCGTTGAGGCGATACTGATCTACATCGGCGCGGCGCTGGTGAGCATCAACCCGATTGCGACGGGCTTGTTCACGCAGCAGTTATTGATTGACCGCCAAGAGATCGGCTTTTGGACGGCGACACTGGCCAGTGATGGCAGCACGATCCCGCTGGTGTCCCCGTGGATTAGCTTCACCATCACCTATCTGGTCATCTCGACGATTTTGATCGTGCTGGCCATTCGCCAGATGCGGAAGGTCGAGGCGTAAATAGTGAGTTATGCTCACCTTTCATTCCGAAAACATGCGCTTGAGCAAATGTTCAAACGCAATATTGGCGAAGATGATGTACGTTTCGTTTTGGAACACGGTGAGATAATCATAGAATATTTTGACGACACACCTTATCCTAGTCGGCTTCTACTGGCGTGGCGCAAGTCGCGCCCCCTACATGTCGTAGCCGCCGATAATCCCGACGACCAAGTAACGATTATCATCACTGCCTATGAACCAGACCCTAGCCTATGGGAAGCAGATTTCAAGAGGAAAAAACGGCTATGAAATGCGTCGTTTGTAAACAAGGGGAAACACTATCGGGCACGACAACACTCACATTTGAGCGCGATAATATGACACTTGTGGTGAAGGGTGTGCCAGCGCAGGTATGTGAGAATTGCGGCGAAGCCTATATTGATGATGCCATCGCTGTAGAACTGTTGCAAATGGCGACGGATGCGCTTGAGAACGGTGTTCAGGTCGACGTGCGCGAGTATATGAGGGTCGGTGCATAAACATGGCGGTTCAAGTCGGTATCTCTATCCCTCACGAGGCGCTTGCTGATTTTTGTCAGCGGCATCATATTCGCAAGCTCGCGCTGTTTGGCTCGGTGCTGCGCGACGATTTTGGGCCGGACAGCGATATTGATGTGCTGGTCGATTTCGCGCCGGATCAACGCCCTAGTTTGTTTGAACTTGTCGATATGAAAACGGAACTAGAAGTTATCTTTCAACGTGAGGTCGATGTGATTGATTGGCTTGGGATAGAACGCGACCCAAACTATATACGCCGCCAATATATATTGAACTCAGTGCAGACAATTTATGAGAGATGATAAGACTTATATTGTTGATATTTATCGCGCTGCACGTAGAATTCAAGACTTTACGGCGGGTTTAACGGAAGAAGCGTTTGGTAAAAGCGAACTTCACCAGAGCGCCGTTATTCGTGAATTTCAAGTCATTGGAGAAGCGGCACGGGTTATCTCCCAAGCAACTAAGGCAGCCTACCCCGCGATTGAATGGACGCGAATGATCGGACTGCGCCATATTTTGGTTCACGAATATTTTCACATTGAATATGATATTCTCTGGAAAACTGTCAAGAACGATCTAGAACCGCTAATCGCGCAGATTGAACCGCTGATACTGTCGGAACACAATGAGTAAATTATAATTTCCCCATAAGCGCGGTATCCGCTTCTCTGAACATACGTTACAATGGCCGTGAGCCAAAAAATGTAAGGGTATGTTCCCTCTTATGATACCGTCCGATACTATTCTCCTCGCAGTGGTTATTTTTGCACTCCGATTACTGAACAGCGCTGTTGGCACCATCCGTCTCGTCATCCTTAACCGCAACCGAAAATTTCTAGCAGCAGTATTAGCCTTCTTCGAGTCCCTCATTTTTGCCATCACGGTTGCAACGGTGGTCGCTGACTTGACCAATATTCTGATATTGGTGGCGTATTGCGGCGGGTTCTCGATTGGTCAGTACGTTGGTCTGTGGATTGAGGGGCGCTTCATCACTAGCTATATGTCGGTTAACATTGTGCCGCATAATGGTCTCGGTCATAACATCGCTGTCGCGCTTCGCAATCAAGGCTTCGGCGTGACGGAGACCGTTGGCATGGGGCGTGATGGTGAGGTTACGACGCTTCGCAGCGTGGCCCAAAATAAGAATCTGCCGCATTTGCTTAAGATCGTTCATGCGGCGGATGCCGAAGCCTTCGTGTCGATTGAAGAGGCCCGCACGGTCAGCCATGGCTGGTTGAGCACGGATCGCGGTCAGCTTCGCAGCGCGACTGAACTCAGCGAGGAATAGCTCAATCGCTACGAGCGCGACTCATATCAGCGCGGCTTTTACCCGAAGATGGGCTGGAAAGAACGCGAGGATACGGCGGTGTTCATGCGCTTTGTAGATGAGCGCGCCTGATGGCGAAAACCAGCATCGTGCTGCTCGGTACAGGTACGCCGAATATCGACCCTGAACGATTCTGTTCGGCGGCGGCTGTCGTTGTGGATGAGCGGGCCTTTCTGATCGACGTTGGGCCGGGCTTCCTGTGGCGAGCCGCAGCAAAAACTCAAGAGTTTGAAGCCCTTGAAGCGGCTAACTTGCGATATGCGTTCATCACTCATCTGCACTCCGATCACACGGCAGGCTATCCTGAACTGATTTTGAACGGCTGGATTATGGGCCGCGAACAACCCCTCGAAGTCTATGGGCCACATGGGTTGCAAGCGATGACCGACCATCTTTTGGTCGCGTATGAGATTGATATTCAGGCGCGTTTGAACAGCTCAGAACAGGTCGACAAACACGGCCCGCAGGTTCACGTTCACGAGATCGAAACCAGCGGCGGCGTCGTTTATCAAGACGAGCAAGTGACGGTTGAAGCGTTTCGTGTGCATCACGGCACACTTGAAGCGTTCGGCTATAAGTTCACTACGCCGGACAGGGTGATAGTCCATACAGGCGATACGACTCCGTTGGAGATCACCATCGAGCAGGCAAAGGGCTGCGACGCACTCATCCACAATGTGTATTCGGCGGTGGGCTTAACGGAACAGTCCGCAAAGCGCCAACGTCTTTTTACACAACTGCTGACTTCGACAGATGAACTGGCGGCGATAGCGATTCAAGCCGAACCGAAGCTGCTTATCTTAGTACATCAAGAGTATTTCGGCGTTTCCGATGATGATCTTCTCGCGGAAATCCGCCGCACATATGATGGTAGAGTGGTATCCGGCAGAGACTTGGACGTATACTGATTAAACGTCGGATTTATTGTTAACGGGATGGATGTGTATGGCAACACAGGCACAGGCATTACCGCATGAGAACCGTCAATCTGAATTTGAGCGTCTAGTACGCGGCTGGGATCGGCGCTGGCGTGGGCGGCAAGCGTTGTTATGGCTGCCGTTGAGCATCACGCCGGGACTGATGCTCGGTATCGTGCTGGCGCTGATCTCGCGCATACGGCCCTTCCTGCTCTCCGATCAAATCCTGATGATTACGGGCGCGGCGGTGGTGATTGGGCTGGTGGGTACGCAGCTTTATGTGTGGCTGCGACCTCTGCCAAGTATCATCGCCGCACGACGATTTGACCAACTGTTCGGCTTACAAGAGCGTGTCTCGACGGCGTTGGAACTGCTGGCGGGGCGCATCACCAGCGTCGATGAACTCATGCGCCCGCAGCTTGACGACGCATGGGAACGGGCGCGCCTCGTTAACCCCCGCGAGAAAATCCCATTCATTTTGCAATGGAAAGCATGGGCTGGATTAGTGGTCTTGGGCGTGGCGCTGGCGATTTTGCTGCTGCTGCCCAACCCGCAGGCCGAGGCCGTGTCGCAGAACACGGCGCAGCAGGCCGCCATCGAAGAAGCTACGGACGACGTGCGCGACATCACCGAAGAAGTGGCGATGGACGCCGCGCTCAATGAAGAAGAACGCGAAGAACTGCTCGAAACGTTGGAAACCAGCACCGAGCGCCTTGCAGAAGAACAGATCACACCCGAAGAAGCCTTCGCTACCATGAGCGAAGTCGAAACCGCGCTCGAAGAACAAGCACAATCCCTGCAAGAACGGCTGGCCGAACAGCAGT
>JACMMD010001220.1 GCA_014379235.1 Anaerolineae bacterium | reverse complement strand
TAGATAGCCACTGCCCAATGGTAATCACCACTTTCTTCGTCAAATTCCAGCAGCTCAGGCAGTGATAAAACCAATTTGTGAGTATCGTTAGGTTGAACGATATTGTCTGGTTGATGGCGGAATGGCTGCCTATCATAGATAGTAATGTCAGATTTTGGAGTACGCGCTTCTTCACCAAAACGCCGAATTTGAAGTGATTGTTCTGTGTCTGCACTGTAACCTATTGGCAGCAGTTGAGCGCGCATTAAGCGGGTGAGGTCAGCAATATGGTTACTGTGAAAGCTGTTCCAGCCGCCTTCACTTTGCAGCCAGCTATTGAGATGGGCGTTGATACCCGCATACTGATTTTTCACCGAACGCACAGGCGACATTCGCGTTCCTTATCTCCGCCTCGGCAAAGGAGTTAGCGCAGGTGGCGGAGTGCCAAACGGGTTTGGATTACTGTTCGAAGACCGCGCTGACCCGCCGCTGCTCACCAGCCCCATCGGACGTCGCGCTAAAAAGTCCGCGCCAGAACGAAGCTGATGCAGCAGACTATCCACCGACTGCTCCAACAGATCGAGCGTCACTTCGGTGCGATGGTCGTGAGCGGCCAACATCCGCGCATGAAGCGCAACCTCGCGCACGAACGCTCCCGGCTGCTCGATCAGCTGCGACACAACGGCCAGATGTTCGTCTTTCCATTGATCGGCCATGTAATGCCGTAACATCTGTTCCGCATGAGCCGAGTCCTGAATGGTCGGGATAACAAAGATACGGTCAAGCCGTCCGGGCCGCTTGGCGATACGCTCATCAATCACTTCGGGATAATTGGTCGTCGCCAGCAGCAGCGCGCCCTGTGGATTGTTGGGCGATTCGATGCCGTCCAGCACGTTCAACACCCGCGCTTTGTCATCGTCGCGCAGGTAAGCATCCAATTCTTCGACCACCAGCAGCACCGGATAACGCGCCGCCGTCACTGCGTGGAGCGCCCGTTGAATCTTTTCGAAGGATGCGCCATCGCGGTCTGTGCCGGAGACGTAAACCACGATGCGGCCCTCGTTGATGGCCAACCGCGCAATCGCCGCGCATAGCATTGTTTTTCCAGTACCGGGAACGCCTGCCAGCAGCAGCTTGCGGAATGGCGCGAGCTTTAATTGGCGGTAGATATGAACGCCCTTCTTGAAGAACGCCTCGATGTCTTCCAGCAGTTCGGTCTTAATGTCTTCGGGCAGAATTACGTCGTCCCAATCAACGTTGGGGTCGAAGAAAGCATCCGTTCCACCGATGATATACACATCGCGGCGGCGGCGAATACGTGGCCGCACAGCCCGCGCACAGGTGAACTCGAAGGCTGCCCACGTCTCCAGCTTATCCGCCGGGACGAGCGCGACGGCTGTTAAATCCTGCACATCGTCATCGAAGTACGAACTGGCGTAGATCACCTCGAACGGGTCTTCGTCACCATCGCTGAACTTGAAAGCATATGCGCCAGAAGTAGCGGTCAAAACCATCTTCTTGCCGCGTGAGCCGTAATCGCTGATCGGTACAATCACAGGGCAATCGAGCGCTTCCATGCCATCATAACGCGCTCTGCCGCGCAGCTTGCGCCCCGCCTTGATCTGACGATGGGCGACCATATTGCTGCATTCCGCCGATGCCCAGATCGTGACAAATTCACGCCCCGGCCAGCGTGCTTCCCAAGTCTCAGTCGCCCATTGGACAAGGCGTTCATATTGCATTTCGCGTTTCCTATTCTTTTTTCTCGCAGCCCCTAGGCCCTTAGGAATACGACCAAGTGATGAACCCGCAGGTCGTGGAGAAAATCGAGGTTGCTTTTTGGGTCGGTGTCTTGGGCTTAACATTAAACTTTAATAACCTTACTTACCCCGTTTCATTATATAGCTTTTTCAACGAATCAGTGAATGAGGGGTAGAGTAGTAACCACACTTGTCAGATCAGAGGTTTCGCATAACAATCAGCAAAATCAGGATGGGAAAGGAAAGCATCGTGACCACCGCTTATGTCACCCACCCCCGCTATGCCGAACATAATCTACCCGGTCATCCCGAACATGCTGGCCGTATTCAAGCGGTCTGGCACGAACTGGAGCGCTCCAATCTTACAGCGCGCATGACCACGATCACGCCCGAACCCGCTTCTGAGGAATTACTGCTCACCGTGCATACGCTGGAATATCTGCAAACGCTGGCATGGACGGCCACGCAAGACCGAATGCTGCATCTCGATGCCGACACTTACGCCAGCCCGACCTCGTATGAAATCGCACGGCTGGCAGCAGGGGGTGTTGTGCGCGCCGTCGATGCCGTGATGCGCGGCGAAGCTCAAAACGCGCTGGCGACGGTTCGCCCGCCGGGACATCATGCCATTGGCCCGCGTGGGATGGGATTCTGTTTGCTCGGCAACATCGCCATCGCTGCCCGTCACACGCAGCGCGCCTATGGCCTCAAACGTGTGCTGATCGTTGATTACGATGTGCATCATGGCAACGGCACACAAGATATGTTCTATGGCGATGACTCCATCATGTTTGTTTCGACGCACCAGTTTCCGTTTTATCCCGGTTCTGGCGCTGTCACCGAGACAGGCGAGGGCAAAGGCAAAGGCTACACCGTCAATATCGCCCTACCAGAAGGGCAAGGCGACCTGAACTATGCGGCGGTTTTCGAGCAAATCGTGTGGCCCGTAGCTGAACGTTTCCAGCCGGAACTGATTCTCGTTTCGGCGGGCTTCGACGCCCATTGGATTGATCCGCTGGCTGGAATGCGATTGTCGCTCAAGGGCTACGCGCATCTCACCCGCGAGTTATGCCTGATGGCCCATGAGCTATGCGCTGATCGAATCGTGTTCGTGATGGAGGGTGGCTATAACTTAGACGCGCTCAGTCACGGCATCCGCAATATCGCGCACGTTTTGCTCGGAGATGATACAGTGAGCGACCCGCTCGGCCCCGACAGCAGTTCAGCCGAGCCAGACATTTTGCCGTTGATCGAACGTATTCGCGCCATTCACAGCCTGCACGACAGTGAGGAGGTTACTACCGGATAGCGGGCAGCCGCCGTTAGTTTTCAGAAAAAACGAGGACAAATCCTGATTACAACTTGTCTGCGTTTTCATGCACGGGCCTTTGCTTATCTTCGTCTTTCTCGGCGCGGTAGATAATCGCTAAGATCGTCCAAATGAGCAGCACCGCACAGATCGCCAGAAACCACGCGCCCAGTCCCACTGCCATACCAACCGCCGCCGTCGCCCAGATGCTGGCCGCCGTCGTCAGATTGTGAGCGCCGCTTTTGCGCTGAATGATCGTTCCCGCGCCCAGAAATCCGATACCGGTCACGATGTTCGACGCCACACGGGTCGGGTCGCCATCGGGAAAAGCATGGGCCGAAAGGGTCGTAAACAAACACGCACCTAAGCCAACGAGCATATGCGTTCGCAGCCCTGCCGCACGATCTCGCCGCTC
>JACMMD010001219.1 GCA_014379235.1 Anaerolineae bacterium | reverse complement strand
GAAGACCGACCTTCGCTCGTCCCGTCGCTGGTCTATGTCAACGACGGTAAAGCAGGCATTGTCACCATCGGCCAGCGCGTCATCGACACGGGTTTAGAGCGTCAGCAGGATAACCGCCTGTTCCGCAACTTCAAGCGTGGTATCGTCGCTACGCCCTCACCTGACCCGCGTGAAATCGACGGCGCGCAATGGGCAGACCGCGACGCCGGACGTGAAATACGCCGCCACCTTGAGCCTGCTCGAACTGGCCGGCGAAACGTGGCTGGAAGAACTCTCCGGCATTATCGGGCGTACACACGGCATCACTCGCCAGCAGGTGTTACGCGGCTTCTTCCACGCGACCAATTATCTCAAAATCGACGTTGCCAGAACACGCACCGCTGACATGATGATCGACGCGCTGGAAACCGCGCTGTTGGACGACATGAACGAAGTACGCATGGCGACAGTGTGGCCCTTAGCATGGATGCGCCACGAACGCACACCGGGAATTTTGCGCCGCGCCTATCTGCTCGAACAGGACAGCGGCGTGAAAGCGCACATCGTCCGCGTATCCGCGAGTTTGATGTCAGAAGCGGGCGATGGGCTGCTGCAAGATGCTCTCAAAAGTAAGGATGACGTTGTGCGCGGCGTAGCCGAACAGATTTCAGCAGATCGCGCCAGAGCGGCAACCGTCGCCACCTTCGACGAGTCAGCCGCAGACGGCGTGAAGATCGGCACTCCGGCGCGAGAAGCAACAACTACGCAGCGAGAGTAAAGTTTCGAACTCGATTATGAAGTTAGCGATAGCACCGCATTAGGTCGTAATCGCCCGCTCGACATCAAAGCGATCACTTTTAGCCGCCTGCCGGAAATGCTCAATCGTCTGGCGCACACCCTCGCCCACTGGTCTCCACGTAATCCCGCCGAGCAGGTCATTGAGGGGTTCAGCATCTTGTGTGAACGAGACCGCCAGCGGCGCGGGGTTGTAGGTAATCTGGCCGGCCATCTCCGGCACGGCGGCGTTGATCTCGTTGACGATTTCTTCGACGGTGACTGTGTTTCCGCCAACGTCATACGCCCCCGCTTGCGATGGATTCGCCCGCGCAGAGTCGATGAATACCTTCGCCATGTCGTCGGCATGTTCTGTCAAGATCGTTCCGCCGAAGGTGATGTGATAGGGGCGGCCAATGGCAGCGGCGAGCATCGCTTTGGTTGGCGTCGAGGTCATGCCTTGATCGCGCCCCGGCCCGTAAACCGTGTGCGGACGTAACCCAACGGCGTGCAGACCGTAGTCCTGCGAATAGATGCGCGCCATACCCTCTTTGGCCTGCTTGTGAATGCCGTAAAGCGACGTGGTTTGGAAACCCTGTCCCGGCGGGCCATACACGGCGGCTGAACTGGCGTAGGC
Source organism: Anaerolineae bacterium (assembly GCA_014379235.1). Lineage (GTDB taxonomy): Bacteria > Chloroflexota > Anaerolineae > Aggregatilineales > Phototrophicaceae > JACMMD01. Next base: position 2,175 of record JACMMD010001219.1, on the reverse strand, counting down.
TAAACCCGTAACATGATCTTTGTGCTGCTTCGCGGATTCGAGAACCACCGCCATCCCCACGAGATTGACCTGTGCGCCGAGAACCGGCTGTGCCCGAACGAATGGCACTTGAAAGGCCGCCAGATGAATAATGTGCGTGATGCCGTTGTCAGCCACCACACGGTCAAAGGCATCGAAATCGGTGATGTCGCCAGAGACGAAGTTGACTTTTGCCAGCGACTCATCATCCATGATGAGTTCAAGGCGATGCTTACTGCTGCCCAGATCATACGTCCATACGGGCGTTCCCGCATCGACCAGCCTTTTTACACTCCATGCGCCGATGCAGCCAAGCGCGCCCGTTACGAGAAAGCGTTCGTCAGTCATATCGAAACCCTTCGGTCAGAATCTATCAATCGGCGAGTAGGTTATTGGCCGTTCATCCGGCTCAAGAATTTGCGGTTGACGATGGAACGCGGCTGATTGCCTTGCAGCGCGACCACCACGTTTTGCGCCGCTTCACGCCGAAGCTGAACAAACGAGGCCGACGACCAGCTTGACAGATGCGGCGTAAAGATCACGTTATCAAGTTTGAGAATCGGCTCATCAGCAGGCGGCGGCTCTACCTCAAACACGTCCAGTGCCGCGCCAGCAATCGTCTTATCTGTCAGCGCCGCGTACAGCGCCGTCTGGTCAACGATGGGCCCACGCGCCATGTTAATCAAGTAGGCCGTAGGTTTCATCAACTCGAGTTTATCCGCGCTGAAAAGGTGATGGGTCTCCTCAGTGAGTGGACAGTGTACACTCACATAATCAGAGCGTTGCAGCATGTCATCCAATTCGGCCTTTTCCGCTCCTAAATCCTTCACACTTTCCGCGCTCAGATAGGGGTCGAATACGAGGACTTTTAGCCCAAAAGCCAGCGCCTTCTGCACGACTGCCCGCCCGATGTTGCCCATACCCACCACGCCAAGCGTTTGCGTCGATAAACGTCCCGGCGGAGTTGGCGCAGGCGGCCCCCATTTGCCAGCAACGACATGCTGGTGCTGCGGCATAATTTGACGGTTGAGCATCAGCAAAAAGGTTAAGGTGTGTGTACTCACCTCGTCGATGCAGTAATCTGGCGTATTGCACACCGGAATGCCGTGTTCGCCCGCAGCCGCAAGGTCGATCATATCGACGCCGATACCGTAGCGCGAAATCACCTTGCACGATTGTAGTGACTCAATCACTTCGCGGGTGATTTTCGCCCACTGAACAATGAGCGCGTCCGCATCGGCCAACTGCGGGATAAGCTCCTGCGGTGAACCGCCGTTGAGCCGCACCAGATTAATGTCTAAACCGGAAGCGTTGAGTTCCTCTGCTTCGAGTTCATTTTCAGGCGAACCAAAATCAGTGATGACGACCTTAAATTGGGTCATAATAATGTCACGGCGCAAACCGCCGCCGCTTGATTCCTTTCTATATTAAGGATTAAGACTTGCGCGGGCCGGGAGTCCCGCCCGCATTTTGCGCCAGATTACCGCCATCCATCGGGATGATCGCACCCGTAATCCACGCAGACGCATCGGAAGCGAGGAAAATCGCCAGCCCTTTGATGTCATCGGGCTGACCTAACCGCCCGCTTGGAATGCCTCGCAAAAACATACCTTCCAGATCGGGGTCTTCCTGTATCCGATCCCTGAGTCCCGGATTCATGACCTGTGCTGGAAGAATCGCGTTGACACGAACGCCGCGCCCGCTCCATTCGGTACTCAGTTCGCGGGTCATTTGCGCCACGCCGCCCATGCCGACGCTGTATACGAAGTTACCGCGCCCAAGCGCCGTGATGCCGCCAATCGAACTGATATTGATGATGCTGCCTTTGCCCGCTGCCAACATTCGCCGCCCCGCTTCCTGACAAAAACAGAAACGGGCGACTAGAAGTCCGTAAAGGGTCTTCTCCATCTTCTGTAAGTCAACGTCTTCTGGCATGGATAGATAACTCGGCCCGGCCACATTGCCCATCACGTCGATTCTGCCGAACTCGCGGTCAAGCTGTGCGAACAGGGCACGAATTTGCTCGATGTCCGTCACGTCGCACGTTATCGGAATCACCCGCCGGCCAAGTTTACGGATGTCCTCGGCGGTGCTTTCCAGACCCTCAGCGTTAATGTCCGCGATGATGACATCCGCGCCGACTTCGGCAAACGCAAT
>JACMMD010001218.1 GCA_014379235.1 Anaerolineae bacterium | reverse complement strand
CGTGGCGGTAGTAAATTGGTTGCAAAGCCAGCGACACGATAGGTATGCGTATGCCCGCCTGCTCCATGCGAATGCGGTTTGCTGATGTAGCGACCCTCGTTGGAAAGTGCCGCCGTGAGTTCATCCAGCGCGTCTTGATAACGCTGGCTCACCGCCTGAATCATGTTCACTTCACCGCCTAAACCTGTGCTGATGAGCAGTTCCACATCGGGATAGAGCCTTTGCTGCTGTTGAACTTGAGCTTTAATTGCCTGTGCCAGATGTTCGTCGTACAGCATGTAGGGCAAGACGATGATTCGCTGTGCGCCCGTTTGAACAGCACGCTGAATTCCCGCCGCGATTTTCGGCGTGGTCGTGCCATAAAAGGCGACATCCATCGAGTGATAGTCGCGGCTTTCGTAGAGCAGCCGCGCCACTTGATAGGCTTCGGCGTTACTGTTCGCATCACGGCTGCCACGCCCGACAATTAGCAGCGCCGTATCTTCCGCAGGGTAATCAAATCTGGTCTCACGAAACACATATACCAGTTGGTCGCTGTAAGCAGCAATGAGTTTCGGGTGTATGCCGAGCGGCTTGCCATAGTACGCCACCATATCGAAGCCGCGTTCGTTAGCGCCATCGACAATCATCGCCACGTTGCGGTTCTTGGCTTCACTCGCGCCGACGAACAGCGGAAGCACGATCACATAACGCGGGTTATGAGCCGCCACGCCCGCCTGAATACTCTCACCGACTGAGGGCGATGCTTCCAGCGATGCGATTTCGACGGGGATAGTTAGATGCGATTGCAGCTCTCGACGGAGTAAGTCGAAATTATCGCTGCCATAGCCGATCAGAATGAGCAAGTTCGTTTGAGCCATTTTCGGTCACTCCTGAGCGCGAATGATCGTCAAATCGAAGTCAGTATAGGGCAGCAGCACATCATCAGAAACGGACGCTTCGACGATCAGCCCGCTTACGTCGCTTAACGGGGCGATCACATACTGCGATGCCGCGCCGAGTTTTTCATGAGAGACCAGCACGAATGTCTCCGCAGCTTGCCTGACCAGCGCCAACTTGACATAAGCCTCTTCGAGGTCGCCGGTGCTGAGTCCGGCTTCGGGATGAACACCTGTCACACCCATGAAATAGACATCAGCGCGAATGTGCTTGATAGCATCAAGCGCCGCCGCGCCCACCGATACAATCGAATGCTTGAACAACCGCCCGCCGATGAGAATCACCTCGACGGTTGGATGATCAACCAGTTCAAGCGCTGTTCTCGCGCTGTGCGTGACGATGGTCGCTTGCAGGTTTCGCGGTAGATGTCGCGCCACTTGCACCGATGTCGTGCCGCCATCGAGAATGACTACCTGCCCATTTCGAATCAAGTGTGCCGCCGCCCGTCCGATGGCCACTTTCGAGTCCATCAAGATTTCTTCGCGCACGGCAAAGTTAGCCACTGCGGGCGAGGCAGGCAGCGCGCCGCCATGTACGCGCTGCAACAAACCCTCTTGGGCCAGTTCGCGCAAGTCCCGCCGGATCGTATCTTCGGACAAGCCGAGTTCGTGGCTCACCGCCTTGGCAACGACCTGCCCGTCACGCTGCAAAATACTCAGGATGTGCTGTTTTCGCTGCTGAGTGAGCATTACGCGCTCCATATTTTTGCACGATATTTCTTGACTTTGCACGATATTTCTTGATATACTGCCATAACGTGATAATTCGTGCAACAATACGATTTTCCGTGCAGCAACCTGATTTTACCATAGGAGTTTAACGCATGGCCGTACAAACGAAACGCATGTTGATCTTGATCGCTGGCCCTTATCGCAGCGGCACTGGCGACGACCCGCAAAAGATGGCCGAAAACTTACGCTTTCTCGAACAAGCGGCGTGGCCCATTTTCCAGAAGGGGCATGTGCCGATGATTGGCGAGTGGGTCGCGCTGCCCATTTGGAACGTGGCGGGCGGTCAGGCAGTTGGTGACGCGCTCTATGATGAAATTTTGCACCCCACCGCCGGACGCCTCATCGAACGCTGTGACGCAATTCTACGTCTGCCGGGTGCGTCCAAAGGCGCGGATAACGATGTGCGTCTCGCTATCAAACGCGGCATCCCGGTGTATTTCGACATTAACGATGTACCGGAATTTGTAGAAGCCTAACCTAGCGCCTGTGCCAGATCGTCAATCAGGTCATCGACGTGTTCTAAGCCGACAGAAACGCGCAGCAGATTCAACGGCGTTGGCGTATCCGGCCCTTCGACAGAGGCGCGATGCTCGATCAGGCTCTCTACCCCGCCGAGGCTGGTGGCACGGGTGAAGATTTTCAATCGTGCCGCGCAGGCCAGCGCCTCAGCTTGCCCGCCTTTGATCTGGAACGACAGCATCGCGCCGAAGCCGCT
>JACMMD010001217.1 GCA_014379235.1 Anaerolineae bacterium | reverse complement strand
TGGACGGGCCTGCGCCGACGGCTTCGGTGAAGCTGGAAATGCCGATGCCCATCAGTTCGCCGCGTGAACGCTTTTCGGCTTGTTCACGGCGAAGGTCATCATAGCCAATCATGTCCATCGCTTTTTGCAGCGCGGCGTGATAATTGCCGCTGTCGTATTCCCATCCCGTCGGTGAGGTATACGGAAACTGCTCCGGCTTGATGAAGTTATCCATACGGAACTGTGCCGGGTCTTGGCCGAGATCGTGGGCCATGATGTCCGCCATGCGCTCGATCATATGGACGGCTTCAGTGACGCGGAACGAACAGCGATAAGCGACACCACCCGGCGGCTTGGTGGTATAAGCCGCGTCGACGATAACGTGCGCGGCCTTCATATCATACGAACCCGTGCAAATGCTGTACAAGCCCGCCGGGAATTTCGAGGGGTTGGCGGCGGCATCGGTGCAGCCGTTATCCGCCAGCGTGTTCACGCGCAGTCCGATGATCTTGCCGTTCGCGTCGGCGGCCATCTCAGCCGTGATGTGATAATCACGGGCGAAGGAGTCCGCTTGCAGGTTTTCACTGCGATCTTCGACCCATTTCACGGGCTTGCCCAACAGCAAACTCGCTACCGCGCACACCACATAACCGGGATAAACGGGGACTTTGCCGCCGAAGCCGCCGCCGATGTCCGGCGAGATGATCTGAATCTTCTGCTCCGGTATGCCGCTGACGAGGGCGAACACGGTACGATGAGCATGGGGCGCTTGCGAGGTCATGTAAATCTGCATCTTGCCCATAGCCGAGTCGTAATTGGCCACCATGCCGCAGGTCTCGATAGACGAAACGTGAATGCGTGGGATGTACATCGACTGCTTGATGATGTGGGCGGCATCGGCAAAAACGCTGTCGGTGGCTTCTTTGTCTCCCGCTTCCCAATGCCATGCGTGGTTGGTTTTAAGCTCTTTATCCTCGCGCACGATCACTTTGTCTTCGAGCGCTTTGAACGGGTCAACCACCGCCTCTAGCGGCTCGTAATCGACCACGATCTGCTCGACGGCATCCGCCGCGATATAGCGATCAGTGGCGATGACACAGGCCACCTCTTGAGCGTAGTAGATGACTTTATCGGTTGGCAGCACCATCTGAGTGTCGGACATCAGCGTCGGCATCCAGTGCAGATTATGCGCTTGCAGGTCTTTGCCCGTGATGACCGCGATCACGCCGGGGATGGCCAGCGCGGCGCTGGCGTCGATGTTCAGGATGCGGGCGTGGGCGTAGGGGCTGCGAACAATATCCATGTGCAGCATTCCCGGCAGCTTCACATCGTCTACATAGTGCCCTTTACCCCGTAGGAAACGTGGGTCTTCCTTGCGCTTCATGCGATGGCCCATGCCGTTGATTTCGGGCGGGGTCGTTATGCGGATGTCGTCGCTGGTCACTACCTGCTGCGAAACGCCAGCGGCCTGTGGCGAGTGATGCTCGGTTCGGTCAGCAAAATGGCGCGGTTTAGTCGGGTCGTAAGTAGTCATGGGGTTCGCTCCTCTAGGCTTCCGCGTTTATTTTTTCGGCAGCGTACTGGATGGCTTCGACGATCTTGTTATAGCCCGTGCAGCGGCACAGATTACCCGAAATGCCGTGACGAATTTCGTCCTCTGTCGGGTTGGCGTTCTGGCTCAATAGATACTTGGCGCTCAGAATCATGCCGGGAGTGCAGTAGCCGCACTGCAAGCCGTGTTTTTCCCAGAAGCCTTCTTGTAACGGGTGCAGAGTCGCGCCATTAGCCACGCCTTCTATCGTCTCGACAGCTTTGCCATTGGCGGTCATGGCGAAAACGGTGCAGCTTTTGACCGCTTTGCCATCCATCAAAACGGTACACGCGCCGCAGTTCGTGGTATCGCAGCCGATGTGTGTTCCGGTCAGACTCAGGTCTTCGCGGATGAAATGCACCAGCAGCAGCCGCGACTCGATCTCGCGCGTATACGTTTGTCCGTTGACGGTAATGGTAACTTGATGTTTGCTCATAATTATTTTTCTCCTATTGAACACGTTCGAGAGCGGCGCGAATAGCACGTTTAGTCAGCACACGGGTGAGGTCGCGTTTGTAGGGCACGCTGCCGCGCAAATCCGCCGACGGGTCACACTCACGGCCCGCCGCCGTGCCTGCTGCTTCAATCACGTCGTCGGTCAACGGTTTGCCGATAAGGGCCTGCTCGGCATTTTTGGCGCGCATCGGCACGGCGCTGACGTTGGTCAACGCGATACGCGCAGATGCACAAATCATGCCATTGAGCGTTAGCTGCACGGCCACCGCTGAGACGGCATAATCTCCAACCTTGCGCTCCATCTTCACATAAGCGCCGCCGCTGTTGGCCGCTGGATTTGGGATGCGAATCTCAATGAGGATTTCATCTTCACTCAGCGCGTTTTGAAACAGGTCAATAAAGAAGTCGTCAATGGCAATCGTGCGCGTTCCGTTTGGGCCGACGGCGACAATCTGCGCGCCATAAGCCAGCATCACCGCCGGATGATCGTTGGCCGGGTCGGAGTGCGCGAGGTTGCCGCCGACGGTGGCCATGTTCCGCACAATTGGGTCAGCGATCACTCGTGTCGCGTCCGCCAATAACTGATAGTCGTGCTGTACCACATCGGCGTTTTCGAGATCGGATTCGCGGGTCATCGCGCCGATGGACAGATAACCATGTTCCTCACGGATGTAGCTCAACTCCGTCAGGCCGTTGATGTCGATGAGGGTTTCCGGCACAGCCAAGCGGAAGCGCATAGCGGGGATCAGGCTTTGCCCGCCCGCCAGAATCTTCGCGCCAGAGCCATGCTGGGTGAGCAGCGAGACGGCCTCTTGCAAGGTCGTCGGGGCGAAATAGGTAAACTCTCCGGGTATCATATGAACTCCTATCTATTCAAATCAAAACGAAACTGTTTATTAGCGCGCTGCCAGCCAGATCAGCAGCACAATGACCGCGATGATCGCACCGAGCAGCCACAGTTGGTACTTCGGCGGAACGATGTCGTTGAGGACATCGCGCATGATGTTGACGGTCAGGCCGGTTTGCGAGGGTGCTTTGTACTGCCCCGTCGTTGTAGTCTGTGATGCCGCCGCAGTTTGTGAAACCGTCGGCGCTGATGCAGCAGGCATAGGCGGTGGTTGATTAGCGGCCTCGACCTTCAAATATTCGTTCAAAGCATCAAGGCTCTGGCGGATGATGGAGCGGGCGGCGCTTTCGATCAAGCGATTGCCGACGCTGGCGATGCGTCCGCCGACCTGCGCGTCACCGGAATAAGCCATAAAGGTCTGTGTATCCCGCGCTTCTAGATGCATATTTCCGGTGGCCTTCACGAAACCGGGAGCGCCTTTGCCATCGACTACAATCTTGTAGCTTTCCGGCGGCGCAACGTCCGCGAGTTGAATTTGCCCCTGAAACAACCCTTGCACGGGGCCAACCTTGACTTCGAGCGTCCCCGCGAATTGATTGTCGCCCGTCCGCAAAAATTCCTTGCCACCGGGCATGATCGACCCCAGTACATTGGGGTCTTGCAGCGCATCCCAAACCAACTGTTGGGGAGCGTCAAATACATAATCACCGGCGATATCCACGCTTATCTCCTTAACGATAAATTTAAGACTGGAGCAGAACTGGAAAACCGTTTTTACTCATTAGGATTTACGCAGTTGAGTTCAGGAACAAGGGGTTTAAACCCCTTGTCTAAACACAAATCTGCGTTCGACTGCGTAAGTCCTACTCATGATGAAGCGTCCCGGTTTTTCGATATTTGATCGTCAGATATTGATTCAAGGTCTTAAAACTCTGCTGAATGGTGGATTGAATGGCAAGGTCGAGCATACGCGACCCCACCGATGCCATACGGCCCCCGAACATAATATTGCCCTCATAGAGCATGGTCGTCTGATTGTCCTGCGATTCGAGACGCATACGCCCTTTGATGTTCACTTGGCCAACCGGACTTCTGCCTTGAACTTCAATCTCGTAACTCTTCGGCGGTTCTAGATTGCTCAACTCAATCGTGCCGTTAAATGTCCCGGCAACACTTCCCACTCTAAAGAAGAGGTCGCCTCTGTAATGATTTTCAGCAATCTCCTTCATGTTCATCGCCATCGGAATAATCAGTGCCAACGCGCTTGGGTCTCGCAGCAC
>JACMMD010000131.1 GCA_014379235.1 Anaerolineae bacterium | reverse complement strand
TGGGTTCACTGATTGCCTTACCGCTCGCGGGTTCGGTGTCGGTGATCGTCAAGTATTTGATTTTAGAGCCGCGCAAAGCACAAACGACTTCAACGAGAGTTGATGGGGGCATCTTGCTGAGTTCTACGCCGAACAGCGAACGCCCATAAGCGGCCCCATCAATCATAGGTTGGCGCTCAACTAGGGCGTTCGCTGTTCCTGAAAGAACAGGCGCATGACCATTTGACCGCAGCGAATTTCGTCGCCATGCTTTACTTGATACGGGTGATGTGCGTTCAAGCGCATCCCGTTCAGAAACGTCCCATTACAGCTGCCGAGGTCGCGCACGTCGAGGCGGCTTTCGTGAAGCGCAAGCGCCGCATGGTGACGGCTGACACCCATCCGATAAGCCGCGAACGGCGTCAGGTCGATCACGGGCGCATCACCCGTATGCGGGTCGCGGCGTCCGATGATGAGTTCTTCGTGGGGCGATACCAATATTGGCCGGCTCAACCCTTCGATCTCAATCCGCAAAAGCATGTTGCTTTCAAAGTCTTGAAGACTGGATTGGCGTTCGGCGTTGGGTTGTTCCGTTTGGGCCAGAAAGTCCTCACGGGAGAGCGAGAACGTGCTGTCACTGTCGTCGATTGCCCCAGTGAATTCTTCGTTAGCGGCCATCTGCATTGCCAACTGAACGTCGTCATCGGGTAGGCTGTAGGTCTCTGCGCCGGAATCGGGCTGGCTCGCTTGTGAACTCGATACTGAACTAAAACCGTCTGCCATCGTGCTGCCTTTATTCCTGCTCAGATACAATGTTGCTTCGATTGAAAAGCTGGTTTAATACCATTGTACAGATTTTACAGCGTTTCGATGCAAAAGATATTAGTCTATCGTTAGGTTAGTCCAATCAGCGTCACTTTTGGCTAGGATTTGACCTCGTTCGGGCTGTCATCTTCGAGAAAGTACAGACGCAGGGTCAATTGTCCAACACGGATTTCGTCGCCGTCGCGCAGAGCGTAGGCTTCATAGGGTGTCAAGGTTTCGCCGTTGAGCGATGTTCCATTGCAGCTGCCCATGTCGTGCAGATGTAATTTGCTATCGCGCATTTGGATTGTGGCGTGGCGACGGCTGACACCCATGCGATACCCGGCCAACGGCGTGAGATCAATTTCAGGTTTGACGCCCGCCGCCGGATCAGATCGCCCGATTATCATTTGCGGCTTGGGACGTAAGACGATGGTTTCCGTCGTGCCAATGACCTCGAAACGCAGCGTCGTATTGTCCTTGAGGACGTTGCTGCCCGCGCCAGTAACCGCTTTGATGTCACGGGTTGAGAGCGGTGAAGACAGTGTTTCAGAGCCGACCGGGTTGGCACCTGCTTGAGGCTGTGGCCCCAGATTTTTGGTCGATAGAGCTGACGAGGCTTTAAGCAAGGTGAAGCATTTTTCACAGACGAGTACGCCGGGACGGTTTATGTGTCCACAATTTGGGCATTTCAATTTGTCACTCTTTCCGCTTTCCTGAGAAGTGGAGGTCATCGGTTGGTCGCCAGCGGCTTTTTTCGGATGCATACCCCGCTGAAAATACAGGGTGTCATGCTCTTTTTGAAGCGGTTGCTCGGCAGTTGAAGGAAGTGGCGGCAATTCCAATAGCGTTGATGGTGCTGCACCTGCATCCATCTGCGGCGTGGGCAGCTCGGCATCTAAAGGTGTTCCTGCCGGGAAATTGAGCGGTGCAGTTGCCAAAGGAGCACCTGTCGCTGCGGGAGCGGGTTCAGGCGCGGACGGATTATCAGGCGGCGCAGTAGTCACCACGATTTCTTCAGGTGGTATCTCGCTTTGTTCGACTGGCGCAGGCGGGACAAGGAACTGCTCCGGGCGTCGGGGTCGAGTAGGTTCTCTATGAGACGGTGGCGTGGGTGTTTTGCCCCTCTCCTCATATGGCGGTTGATCTGGCATCGCTTTCTTCCGACTCGTGCTCAGAAATTATTCCGAGCTTCGATCCTTATTGTAATACACGTTAATTTGTTTATGCAACACTTACTGAGTTTTGCATCTTAATTATATGTGATTGACGGCTCATTCAACGGTGTGTTAAGCTCCCGCTCATGGCGCTGCATAAGCAAACTCAGACTCCAACCTCATTCCGTACCTTCTGGTTGCTGATCGCGCTGATAGGTGCGGCGTTTGCTGTGCGGCTGTACGGAATAGAGAACCAAAGCCTATGGTTCGATGAAGGATGGTCAGCTTTTGCCGCCAGTCGCCCGACATTATTGGCAACGATAGACGCAGATTCCACCAACCCCCCTTTATATTACTTGCTACTAAATAGTTTTACCAGATTATCCGGCGATAGTGTATTGAGCTTGCGTTGGTTTTCGTTGGCGCTCGGCGTATTAGCCGTGCCTTTAGCGTTCCAACTCGGGCGGCGAACCTTTGACGACAGCGTAGGGCGCTATGCGGCAATGCTGACGGCGTTCTCGCCACTGTTGTGGTGGGCGTCGCAAGAGGCGCGCATGTATACGCTGCTAGCGGTTATAGTATTGATCGCGGCACTGGCATGGCACGAACTCCTGCGCGGGCATCAGTCAAAAAGGGTATGGCTGGCGCTGTGGGTCGCGGAATTGGCGCTGCACTATGCACATAATACTGGCCCGATAGCGGCATTGTGGTTGAACGCGGCGACGTTATGCGCGTGGTTGATTCGACGCAATATTCAGCGTCCGAACTGGCGGTTGTGGATTGTGGGGCAGATCGGCATCTTTCTACTGTGGCTGCCGTATCTGCTGACGCGCTTCGTGCTGCTGGTTGGGGCCAACAGCGCGCTCGTCCGACGCCCACAGTTCGACATGGAATTCTTGAGCCGCCTGTGGCAAGCGTTCTGGGCAGGGCCGTGGGAGATGGTCGGGCGTGAAGGCGCGCTCAATGTGCTGTCGGTTGTGCTGTTTGTGTTAGCAGTTAGCGGTATTCTAGCGACACTAATTAGGGCGCGACACGTCGCGCCCCTACAGAAACGTTGGACGGTGGGCTGGTTTGTGCTGCATGTGGCACTGCTGATCGGCGGCGTGGTAGTGGGATTGTCGCTGCTTGGCAATGAACTACATGGGCGCTATCTCGTGATGGCTGCGCCGCTTTTGCTGGTGCTGATCGGGGCCGGTATAGCTTCACTGCCTGCGCTGCTGCGCTATGCGACGGCGGGCGTGTTCGTGGGATCGTTCGCGTTGGCGGTGATTCTGGCGCAAAACCCGCTCTATCAGCATGACGACGTGCGCGGCATGGTGCAGCACTACGCCGATACCTTGAGCGCCGATGATAC
>JACMMD010001216.1 GCA_014379235.1 Anaerolineae bacterium | reverse complement strand
GCGATCATCCAGCCTGTATTATTCGCTTGAATGAACACATACGGCGAATCGAGAATGCCAAGCGACACCAGCGCCGAGTTCAAAAAGCCGCGCTGCGTGAAGATGGCATACCACAAAATACCCGACGCCAGATCAGATATGCCGAGCGGAATCGCAAAAATATACAGGAATAACGAATTGCCGCGAATCTGACTTTGCAGCACCAGCGCCATAATGATCGCCAGCACAAACTGAAGGGGAACAATCAACACGATCAACAGCAGCGTTGTGCCGAGCGCCGTACCGAAGCGGAAATCGCTCAACATGCGCTTGACGAAATCCAACGTCCATTCTTGAGTGGGTTCACCGCTGGTGATGCGCGCTGTGGTCGAATCGTTGCGCGACTCGATGAACAGGTTGCTCTGGCTCACCCAACCCTGAGCGGTCTCGCCGGATGTCGTTGCGCCTTCAACTTGAAACCAGTACAGTGGGCGGGTGCGTCCGTTAGCCAGCGTTTCTTCGAGCTGCTGCCGGTCTAGCACGGTGACTTCGGTTTGCATGTCCAGCGTACCCGTCGGCTCGGTATCATCACGCGGCTCAACGCGCAGGTTCAAGAATTGGCCTTCGCGCTGGAACGCCAATCGAAGCGACTGCACCATCGGATATGCGAAAAACAGGGCAAGATAAATCATCGCGGGGAGTAAGAGGATATAGGGAGTAAAATTTCTTTTCAAAGCGTCATCTCCCATTAATTTCATGTAGGGGCGCTTCGCGAAGCGCCCCTACGACTACGATCTATTTTCGGGTAATTACCCAATCTGGCAGGGGCCTTCGCTCTCAGGATCAGGGGCCCAGCAGGCAGCGCCAGTCTCATCCATCAGCGTTTGCAGCGTTGCCGCTTCTTCGTCCAGAACGGTCTGGATGTCCTGACCTTCAACCACGATGCGGTTGAAAGCGTTGCGGAAAATCTCGTTGATCTCACCACCACGCGCACCCAAGCCAACGGGCAGCAGCGACGGAAGCGCATCCGGCGCATTGATGGTCGCATTGACCGCTTCTAACTCAATCGCCACGCCTTCGGGCAGATTGCTGGTGTCCACGCCTTCAATCACCGGATAGAAGCCCAGTTCGCTGAGGATAGCGCTCTGCGTCTCCGGTGACAGCATGAAGCGAATCAGCGCTTCGGCTTCATCAGGATTCGCCGACGTATAGGGAATACCCATACCCGCGACCACAGGCATATAACCACGTCCCGCCGGGCCAGCTGGAGCAGGGAACGCCACGAAATCCGCCGGACGCTCATCGAACGCGGGCTTCAAGCGCGCAACGTGGTCAAACGCGACCAGCACTTCGCCGGAGAGCAGAGGTTCGTTCATGAAGTCATAGTTGATCGACTCAGGGTTGACCTGTGGCCACAGGTCATCACGCATGAAGGCCATCATTTCGGCGGCTTCGGGGCTGTTGAACTGTGTCACCATGCCGCCCGTGAACGACGGCCACGCATAGCCCTCTAGGAAGCGGTGGAACAAGCCCGCCACCGGGAAGCCAATCTGCGGCTCACCTGTCGCTTCTTGCATGTTCGCGCCCCACTCGGCAAGCTGATCCCACGTCAGCGCATTGATATCTGCGCCTTCGGGGAGATATTGCAGCGCTTCGTTGCTGGCGGCCATGATGTACGTCGCCTGCATCCACGGGATGTAGTATTGATAATCCGTCGTGCCCATGCGCCCAAGCTCAACGAACGCATCATTGATGTCATGTTCTTCTTCGATGCTGGCCAGCAGATCGCTGAGGTCAAACATCAGGTCTTCGTTAGCCAACGTCGGGAACGTGCCGTGCAGCGAAGCCACAACGTCAACCGTGCCTGTGCCAGCTTGCGCTTCAGCGCGCAGCAAGTCCAGCAGCGGGCCTTCTTCGGAGACGGTGAACTCTGCCGCGCCGTCTTCAAAGCCTTCCATAATCGCCCGCGCTTTGTCAGCTTCTTCAACGACGTTAAACTGCGTCGAGGCGAAAATCACGGGGGTATCTTGCGCGCTGACGATCAAACCTGTCGCTAATGCCGTGACCAGAACCACAAACAAGAGTAAATGGATTTTCTTCATCATTTCCATCCTTCTATAGTTATCTCTTAGCAGTCAATCTCGGTTGGTGTATGTGCCTATTGTCCGAATAGATCACCCCCTTATTCTTTTCGGTTTTCACTGGAAGCGCGGATCACCAGTGTGCTTGGCAGCAGCACCTGTGTTTGCTTCACTGGCTTACCTTCAATCAGGCTAACCAGCATTTTGACGAGCCGCTGACCAATCTCGTAAATAGGTTGGCGCGCAGTGGTCAGCGCGGGATGTGCAAATTCTGCGGCGGGGATGTCGTCAAAGCCAGCGACAGCGAACTCCTGTCCCACTCGTAAGCCAAGCGTTTGGGCGGCGCTCATTGCACCGAGCGCCATCAGATCATTGCAGGCCACAATCGCCGTGATCTGTGGACTGCGGGAGAGCAAACTTTGCGCCCCCTGATAGCCGCCGGAACGCAGCAAATCGCCGTAAACTACATAATCGGCGCGATACGAAAGTCGTGCTGCGCTAAGTGCTTCACGGTAGCCGTCGTGCCGATACTCGGTGAACGCGATTTTGAGCGGCGGCAAAATCAGGCCGATGTCGCGGTGTCCTCTCTCGGCTAAATGTGCCACCACAGCCCGAATACCGAGTTGACTGTCCACGTCGATGTACGGGAAATCGTTGGCTTCGCCGGGAGCGCCGCGCCCATTAACCACGAACGGATGCTTTTGCTTTTTGAGGTAGGCGATACGCTCATCGTTCTGGCGAGTGCGCGCCAAAATCATGCCATCGACGCGGTTGCCACCGACCATGCGCCGATAAGCCGCCATCTCATCTTGTCCCGGCACTTGCGCGCTGATGAGCAAGTCGTAGTGTTCGAGCGATGCGGCATCACCGATACCCACCATCAATTGGCTGAAAAATTCGTTGGAGAAACTCTGGTCTTGCGCGGGGATAATCAGGCCGAGCGTGTAGGTTCGCTGGCTGCGAAGCTGGCGCGCCAGCAGGTTTGGCTGGTAGCCAAGGGTTGCGGCGATTTCGCTGATGTGCTGGCGTGTTTGCTCGTTGACATCGTTGTAGCCCGCCAACGCCCGCGAGACAGTAGTGATCGAATAGCCGCTTTTTTCTGCGATGTCTTTTAATTTGACTTGCATAAAACGTGTCTATCGAATTTATATCGAAATTTATTTACGCAAATCCGAAACGTTTCGGATTTGGCCATATCCTATTCCGAAACGTTTCGGGAGTCAAGTAACTTAGGATTAGGCAGATTAAACGAACTTAGTCACCAAGAATCAAAAAGGCGGCTGTTCGCCGCCATTTTGGACTGTGATGTGATAAATCCAAATGATGTTAGACGCCGTGCCGTTCGTGCAAGATCCGCAGCGCCCGATCAACTTCTTCTGTAACCTGTGCCGCCGACCAACCCAACGTTGGCGCAACCGCCGCCGCGATTTCCTCTAGAAGTTCGCGTTTCGTCCCGCCAAGAAAACTAATCCACGTGCGCCGCAGCAGCATATCATCCAAATGTGCAACTCGCTCATTCGCGGCGAGAAACTGTAACTCACGGCGGCTGTAACCAGAATGATGCTGTAACACTTGATCGTCGCCCGCTGCGATGAACGCCGCCACCGCTTCCGCTCTTGTGCCATAGCGATCTAGCAGCGCTTTCACCCGCTCTTGAGGTACGCCCGTTTTCGCGCTGACG
>JACMMD010001215.1 GCA_014379235.1 Anaerolineae bacterium | reverse complement strand
TCGAACGCGAAACGCCCCAAACGTGTGAAGTCTTTCACGTCGCCAGATGTCGTTTGAAGTTCAACTTCGTCTTGAAATTCGAACGGCTCAAGCGTCACAACGAGATCAAGCGCCGGCATATGCTCGTAGTAGATCAGCCCGTCAAACGCCGCCTGCTGCTCTGGCGTTAAGGGCGATTGATAGCTGTTCTTGAACTCCTGATCTTTTTGCTGGCGAAATGCCTGCAGCTCCTGCGCGTTCATGATTTGCTCCCATTTTGCCAACCGTCGAGTGCAGCGACGGCTTCTTCCGGCGTATCCGCGAAGGTCAACAAATCCCAGAAAGTGGGCTGAATATACGGACTTTCCACAAAGTTCGCCAACATGCGCTCCCAATATTGGCCATAACAGATGAGTGGGCGGCGCGGAATATCATCGACGCGCATGAGTTCCCATACCATAACCAGTTCATTGAGCGTACCCAAGCCACCGGGCATGGCTACATAACCATCCGGCTCAACAATCATGTGGATCAGACGTTCGCGCAGGGTGAGATATTTGATCTCCTGCTTCACCCACTGATTCGCACCGTTCGGACGGGTCGCATCGAACAGCGCCGTTGTCACGCCGATAACGTGGCCGCCAACTTCGCAGCCGCCTTTACTGACCGCTTCCATCACACCCGAATAACCACCGGTCATCACCTGATAACCCGACGCACACAGTGCCCGCCCAAGCTCGTAGGCGTGCTGATAGTCCATCTCTTCGGGTTTGGGCACCGCGCTGCCAAATACCGCGATAGTTTTCACGTTGAGTAGTCCTCATTTTGTTACACACATTGGCGAGAATCATAGACGCTTTGTGAGAGCGGTCAAGGCTGCGCCACGCCCAAATAAAAACAGCCCGCGATAAACGAGCTGTTGGAGCGGAGAGGGAGGGATTCGAACCCTCGGTAGCCGTGAGGCTACACCTGTTTTCGAGACAGGCCCGATCAGCCGCTCTGGCACCTCTCCATAAAAGTAGAGGCAAGCGTTCCTTGCCCCTACAACGCGGCAGATTGTACACGAGCCGCGCTTGAAATTAAAGATTCACTTTTGTCCTTGAGCGCGGAGCATGGCGAAGAAAGCCCTTATCTGCGCGGCGGCCTCGTCGGCCATGAGGCCGCTGTCAACTTCGACACGGTGATTCAATTGCGGATGCTGGAGAATATTCATCACACTGCCACCCGCGCCCGCTTTTGGATCGCTAGTGGCGTAGACCAATCGCGGCAGCCTTGCCAGCACCATCGCCCCCGCGCACATGGCGCACGGCTCAAGCGTACAGTAGAGCGTGACACCTTCCAGCCGCCAATGGCCGACGACTTTCGCCGCTTCGCGCAGCGCCAACATCTCCGCGTGAGCCGTCGGGTCTTGATCGGCCTCACGGCGGTTATAGCCGCCACCGATCACCACGCCATCACGCACGGCTATTGCACCTATGGGCACGTCGCCAAATGTCAGCGCTTTCTCGGCCTTCTCCAGCGCCTGCTCCATCCAAAATGCATCGTCCATCGACTAGAACAGGCTCAACTGTGCGGGCGAAGAATCATCTTTCGGAGTATCAGCTTCATCGTCTACTTCGCCTTCAAGTTCTGGCTCGATGTCTGCATCAGCGGCTAACGCTTCGACCTCTTCTTCCGCAACGATTTCGGCTATGAGGTCTTGAGGCATTTCCTCATAGGGCGATTCTTCTGTAATGGGTTCTTCAAAGACAGTAGGCACGCTAAAGCCTTCCGCGTAGCTCACAAGTTCAGCGTCCGGTATGAAGTTGTCGCCCATATCTTCAGCGCGAATGGTGGCTTTCGCAAAAACGCGCAGTTCTTGAAGATCGACATCCGTGAAGCCGATCTCGTACATCACATTTTCAAGCGTTCGCTCGGTCAGCGTATCTTGCTTGCGAATAACTTCAATGTAATGCGCCCGCAAAGTCAGCCGCCAGTCGTCGGCAAAAATGTTGCGATCAGTCATATCTCTTAAACCTCAAACGACTGTTTCCAATCCGGCACATCTACTTGCAGACCATAACGCGCCTGCAATTCCCCCGCCAATGAGCGCGCCGACGGTTCTTCGCCATGCACTAAGAACGTGCGGGCTGGCTTGCGACCCATCACGCCCACCCACGCCAGCAGTTCATCGCGGTCAGCGTGACCACTAAAACCATTCAGCACTTCAACCTGCGCCCGATTGTGATATTCATCGCCAAAGATACGCACAATTGGCAGCCCTTCGATCAACCTGCGTCCCAACGTATCCGGCGCTTGCCAGCCCGTAATCAGCACCGTCGTGCGCGGGTCTTCGATGCGGTTCTTGAGATGATGCAGCACTCGCCCGAATTCGATCATGCCGCTGGCACTGATGATGATGATCGGGTCGCGCCGAAAGTTCAACTGCTTGCTTTCTTCCAGCGTCCGAATATAGGTCAGGTCAGAAAAACCGAACGGGTCAGTCACCCCGTCAGAGCGGCGCAAAAAGTCACGTATCTCATCGTCGTAGCATTCGGGGTGAAGCCGAAAAATCTCAGTCACATTCACCGCCAG
>JACMMD010001214.1 GCA_014379235.1 Anaerolineae bacterium | reverse complement strand
GGCGATCCTGGAACGCACACGCGAAATCGGCCTGATGAAAGCCATCGGCGCTACGGATCGGGATGTGCTGACGGTCTTTTTGATCGAAGCCGGACTGGTCGGTATGGCGGGTGGCCTGAGTGGGGTAGGGCTGTCGCTGTTCCTGCAAAATGTGATTAATCAGGCGGTAGCCAATGCGCCGACTGCGGAACAGGGCGGCATTGGCTTACCGTTCGACACCTCGCAAATTGGCGGCAATCTGGTCGTCATCCCGCCCGAACTGACGATTTTTGCCATCGTCCTGGCGACGGCTGTCGGTTTGGGGGCGGGATTGTATCCGGCTTTACGCGCCGCCCGTCTGCCACCCGTTATCGCCCTCAAGATGGAATAAACGCTTATTCATTGCCGTAGGGACGAGATATATCTTGTCCTCCGCAAATTAGTTTTCTATCAATAATGAACTTGCCCCAATTCAGTGGAGGAAAAGATAAGAGATAGGTACACTGAATCGAGGAGCAGAACGTCGAGGGAATCAGTGCTTAACCACGCCTAAAACTTGACAAACTAACATGATTATCTTAAAGTCTAATTATGTTAGTTTAAAGGAGCAAGGCGATGCACATTCAGAAACACGGTAGTCATCTCATCCAACTGGAACGGTTGTGGTTTGTGAATTGTTATCTGGTGCGTGAGGACGATGGATTCACACTGGTGGATACAGGTATGGGGGGCAGCGCTAAAGGCATTCTCGAAGCGGCCAAACAGAACGGCGCGACCATCAAACGAATAGTGCTGACGCACGCCCATCTCGATCATGTCGGCTCGTTGGATGCGCTTCACGCGCTCATCCCCGACGCGGAAGTTATGATTTCGGCGCGTGATGCACGTTTTCTGACGGGTGACAAAAGCCTCGACGTTGACGAACCGCAGACGCCGCTCAAGGGTGGTTATCCAGTGGTAAAAACCGTGCCGACGCGCTTATTGCAATCGGGCGATAAAGTAGGCTCACTGCAAGTGATCGCCAGCCCCGGTCACACGCCCGGTCATGTGTCTTATTGGGATCCGCGTCAGGGTGTGTTGCTGGCCGGGGATGCCTACAGCACCAAGGCCGGTACTTCGACGGGGGGCACATTCCGACTGCTGTTCCCATTCCCGGCGATGGCGACCTGGCACAAACCAAGCGCGATTCGCAGTGCTGAGACGCTGGTCGCGCTCAAACCAAAATGGCTGGCGACAGGACATGGCAAAGTGCTGGAAAATCCGGTAGCCTCGATGCAGAGTGCGATTGACGAGGCCAAACGTAAAACGGAGTAACACCTAATGGCGGCTCACAAGCAGGTTAACTTAGGGCGGGTGGTTGAAGTGGCCGTCACGCTGGCCGACCAGCGCGGATTTGAGGCTGTCACCCTGGCCGAGGTTGCCGGAGCATTGGGAATCCGCGTGCCATCGCTGTACAACCACATCTCCGGTCTGGCTGGGTTGCGGTCGGAGATGGCGCTGTGGGGCTCCCGCAAACTGCTTGAGGAGACGCGCACGGCAGCCGTCGGCAAGTCAGGGCGGGCGGCCATCATGAGCATCTCAGACGCTTATCGGGCGTTCGCGCAGGCGCATCCTGGCGTGTATCCATCCCTGCTGCGCGCTCCGACGAAAGAGGAACCCGCCCACACCGAAATCGCCGTCATCTGGGTCGATTTATTGGCGCGGGTGCTAGCGCATTACAACCAGAGCGAAGAAGACACGTTGCACACCATTCGCGCGTGGCGCAGTGTGATGCACGGTTTCATCAGCCTCGAAGTGGCGGGTGGCTTCGGGATGCCGCTGGATCGCGATGAGAGCTTCCGGCGGTTGATCGCCTTGTTCGTCGATGGCCTTGAGGCGGGGCAAAAATAATTGCAACGATATGCCATAGAGAGGGACAACGCGATGAATAAACCAGTCATCCTGGCAATCGACGGAGATGCTGCAAAGTTGCAGGTGATCCAGCAGGAATTGAGCAAGCGTTATGGAACTGACTACGAAGTCAACTGTGAACCTTCAGCAGTGGTAGCACTGAAGCAACTAGAAGCTCTTAAGAACCGAGACCAACAGGTCGCGCTTCTTTTCACCGATCAGTTACCGCCGGAAATGACTGGCATTGCGTTTTTGCAGAGCGCGCATGATTTGCATCCCTATGCTCAACGTATTTTGCTTCGTGAGATTGAGGATCGTGCAGTCGCTGAAACCGTTATTCAGGCGATGACTTTTGGCTGGATTGACAGCTTTGTGGAGAAGCCAACAGGCGCTTTCGACGAACGATTTCATAGCCAGGTTGCCGCTTTGCTTGAAGTATGGAGTCGTTCCAATTTGCCGCGTCCTGAGCAGCTTCAGATGATTGGGGAACGCTGGTCAGAGCGCACTCATGAGCTTAGGGACTTGATGGATCGTTACGACGCCTCTTATAAATTCTACGATTTGGAGTCGGCGGAAGGGCAAGCACTTTTAGAAAAGGTGGGACGATCTGACGGCCCCTTCCCGGTGGGGATTCTGCATGATGGTCAGGTTCTCGCAAATCCATCCGACGAAGAAGTTGCACGCGCCTACGATACCGATGAGAGTATTCAAGGCGGACTGTATGACCTGGCGATCATCGGCGCAGGGCCGGCGGGGCTTTCGGCGGCGGTTTACGGCGCGTCCGAGGGCTTGCGTACCATCGTCGTCGAGCGTGTGGCCCCTGGAGGGCAGGCGGGCACGACCTCGCGCATTCGCAATTATCTCGGTTTTCCGTCGGGTGTCAGCGGGATAGACCTAGCAAGACGAGCTTATGGGCAGGCGCAGTTGTTTGGTGCTGAATTCTATCTGGGTCGTGATGCCACCGAACTCGCTGCCGATGGCGATCAGCGCATTCTCAAAATGTCCAATGGCGTCGAGATTGCATCTCGTTCAGTGATACTGGCAATGGGTGTTGCTTACCGACGGCTTGGTATACCCGATCTCGAAGCGCTTGCGGGGGCGGGCGTTTTCTATGGCGGAACCGTCACCGAAGCGCAAGCGATGCGAGGACAAAAGGTGTTTCTGGCAGGGGCTGGGAATTCGGCGGGGCAGGCCGCGCTCTATCTGGCAAAGTATGCTGAGCGAGTGACCCTCCTGGTGCGTGGGAGTTCGCTCGCTGCCAGCATGTCGGATTATCTCATCAAGCAAATCGAAGCGACTGACAACGTTGAGGTGCGTCTACATACGAAAATCGTTGGTGGTAATGGAACGCAGCGGCTGGAACATCTGGTGTTGCAAACCGCTTCTGACGAGCTTGAGACCGTTCCAGCAGCGGCGTTGTTCGTCTACATCGGCGCACAACCGCATACGAGTTGGCTGCCATCCTCTATTTCACGTGATAAGCAGGGATTTATCCTGACAGGTGCAGACCTCGATGGATTATTACCGGATAATCGGCACCTTGCCCGTTCCCCATTACAGATGGAGACGAGTATGCCAGGGGTCTTCGCTGCGGGAGACGTTCGCCATCGTTCAGTCAAGCGAGTGGCCGCTTCAGTGGGCGAAGGCGGAATTGCTATCCAGTACATTCATCAATATCTGGGGCATATGTAAACTCCTGTATCGTGTAAAGACTTAGCCATTGCAAAAATATGCTGAGTTGATCGCCTTGTTCGTCGATGGCCTTGAGGCGGGGCAAAAAGTGCCGTAGAGGACTTCTACCATACTTCGTTTCCAATTGGATCGCTGTGTCTGTTTTGTCTCAGTGATTTCGGGGACATATTCATCCTCATACCTTTCAATCAGCGCTCTTGGCAATACACGAGCATTCGGAGCGCCAGCGCTTACATTCATCGCTGGAATATCGTAGTCCACTGGCGTTTGAAAGTGTCCTTTTATCCTGAAGGTGTCTCTTATCCACCCTCCACTAAACTGGGGCAAGACCAAAGTAATGCTACCTCCCATTTTCGGAGCATGCAACGGTTTTTACGCCATCGCTTTCAGGCGGTTGGCTTCTTTCACCAGGATGTTAATCGCCGGATCATCGCCTGCATACTGGCTGTAATAGGCGTATTGAATCACACCGTCCCGGTCAACGATGAACGTTCCGGGCAGCATCCGT
>JACMMD010000130.1 GCA_014379235.1 Anaerolineae bacterium | reverse complement strand
GATAGCGGGGTCGTCGGCGGCATCGGTACGGTTAGGGACGGGCTGCGTCTCGGCGCTGGCGAACACCGAAACCACATTGGTATTCGGGTTGAAGGTGGCGGCGGACGCCGTAGCGTCCGCCCCCATGCCGATCATACGCGGGTCGTGGCCCGTGTCTGCCATAAGCTCAAGCGCGGCGGCGATATCACCCCACGAAACCAGCTTGAAATTTGTATCATCGTCGGGGTCTGTATTGCTGTCATCGGATGCAACGAACAAGCCTTCGGGGTAAGCCTCGCCAAGCGGCATATTGGTCACGTCGATGCCGTTGCTCTCGTCCGCGCCGTCAATGCCCTCGCCGGCCACCACCGAAAACCTGCCGACGTACTCGTTATCCCCTTCGCGGCGGTAGACAAGGTAGGTGCTGTCGCTGTCACTCGCGCCGATGAGATAACCTGTGCCATCCGCACCATAGTAAAGCGTCAGCCCTTCAACCTGTTCGGGGATGTGACCGCCGACCATATCGAGAATGCTGCGACTGCTGCCGTTTTCTGGCTCCGCGCCGTACTTCCAGATGGCCAATTCTTCCTCAGCGATATACAAATGCCCTAATTCGTCATCGGCTACGCAGCCTTCGGTTTCCGAGCCAACGCTGAACTCGCGCAGGATTTCGCCGCTCACTGTGCCATCATCGCTGGTGATTTCCCACTGCTGCACGTCGCCCTCTTCACTGTTGACGATGGCGTAAAATTTGCCGCTCAGTGGGCTGTGATACATGCACAGACCCGTCACCGGGATATTGGTCTCGATGCTGGCGACCTGCGTCAGTTCACGGGTATCGGCGTCGATGGTGTATGCCAGCAGCGTGTTATCGCTCTGGCTGACGGCGGTGAGCAGCGTCACCATCTCGTCGTCATTGAGTGGAAAGTTGTAGCGCAAATCGAGATTGGTGATTTCGCCATCAGGCAGGTATTGAAGCTGTTCGCCGTCAAGATCGTAGACGACGATACCGCCGTCCTCATCGGTGCCGATGACGGCGCTCTGTTCCGGCGTCGTCGGATGCAGCCACAGTGTAACGCCGTTGGCGTTATTCGCGGGCGTGACGGCGGTTTCGGCGGCCACGGTTACGGGCGCAACCGCGTCGTCCTCGGACTGGGCCAGCACGATGGCGGCGGATGTAAACGCAAGTAAGGTCACTAACGTAAGTGCGAAGTTTTTCATAGGTTGTCCTTTGAATGTGATACCGTACAGGGGAAGGCACATGGAAAACATGTAAGTAGAGAACTATATCCGCGCCGCTTTAAGCAGTGGGGAAGGAAGCGTTAAGGGATTTTGACAGGTTCGCTTTTTGAACTAAAATCTGTGCTTACTTACGAAAAGCACTGCTGTATCACCGTCAGCCGTATACGCTTCGAGCAAGGTCGATCTCCGTTATGATGCAGCAAGAAACCATTCCAGCAGCACGGCCCGTGTCGTTTTCGCCGCGCCAATTCATTTTGGATTACGCCGTGTATATGTCGCTGGCGCTGCTGCTGATCGTCGCCTTCTTTGTAACGCCGCAGATGTTCACGCAGGAGACTTTGTTTCTGGTGCTGCGGCAGGCGTCACAGTTGGGCATCGTGGCCATCGGTCAAACGCTGGTGATGCTGGTGGCCGGGCTGGATTTGTCCGTCGGCGGGGTGATCGTAGTAACGGCCATCGTCATCGCTAAAGTGACAGGCGGCGACGACAGCCAGATTCCGAGCGCGCTCGGTTTAGCGCTGGTGATCGGTATGTTGATCGGCTTCGCTAACAGCCTGCTCATCACCAAGCGCAACGTGCCGCCGTTCGTGGCTACGCTCGGTATGCTGGTACTGGTGAACGGCGCGCAGCAGGCTTACACGCGGGGTATTCCAAGCGGCTACATTCCCGATGGTCTGACCGTGCTAAATACAGGAATCGGTGTGTTTCCGGTGTCGTTCCTGCTGTGGATCGGCCTCACGCTGCTGATGGCCTTCGTCCTGTATGGCACGTCTTATGGGCGGCGAGTGTTCGCCGTTGGCAGCAATCGAGAAGCAGCGCGGCTGTCGGGCATCAACGTTGACCGGACGCTGATCTCGGTCTACATCCTGTGCAGCATCTTTGCCGTGATCGCCGGAATCGTGCTGACGAGTTACGTCGGCTACGTTGACCGCTATCTAGGACGCGGCTTCGACCTCGACTCGATTGCGGCGGCGGTGGTCGGCGGGACAGCTTTCACAGGCGGGCGCGGCAGTTTGTTAGGAACAGTGGCCGGAGTGTTGATCGTGCAGTTCCTTAGCAGCATGACACTGGCGCTAGGACTTGATGTGCAGGTGCAGTTGATCGTCAAAGGGTTGGTGATCGTGGCGGCAGTGGCGTTGTACAGCCTCGCGGCGCGCACAAAGTAAGCACTAAGGCGATTGATTGGAAACGGTAATTGCAGCCGTAGTCGCATTTGTGGCTACGAACATCGACGATATTTTTCTCTTGGCGATTTATTTCACACAGGTCGATGCAGCCTTTCACAAACGGCATATTGTGCTTGGGCAGTATATCGGGTTCGCCGCGATCTTTGCGGTAAGCCTACTAGGGTTTGTTGGAGCGCTGGTGATTCCAGAGGAGATTATCGGCTGGCTCGGATTTGCCCCGATTTACATGGGGATAAAGCGCCTGATACAGCGCCCCGAAGAAGCGGTTTCTAAGGTGAAAATTGGAAGCTCAACATCATCTCAGACAAATGCGCTTCTGAATCGGCAGACGTACAGCGTGGCGGTTGTGACGTTCGCCAATGGCGGCGATAACATCAGTATCTATATCCCCTTATTCGCAGGAAAGAGTATTACTGAGCTTGGTGTTATCCTTACGATTTTCGCGGTCTTGATCGGAGTGTGGTGTTATCTAGGGTATAAGCTTGGCAGCTATCCGTTCCTGTCCCACATCATCAAAAATTATGGTCACATTATTGTCCCGTTCGTATTGATCGGTTTGGGCGTGTATATCCTAATCGAAAGTCATACGCTTACCGCAATCGGGGGTTTATTTCGGTGAATTATTAAGATGGTGGCAGTTTAAATAGAGCGCTCTATACTTTATTACGCAGCGCAGGCAAATAGTTAAATTGAAAGGGTTCGAGCAATGAAGAAGTTGTTCCCATTGTTGGTACTACTAGCGATTTTGATGGCGGTTATAGGGGTATCGGCGCAAGATGAGGCCGAGAATCCCTATCTGGACAGCGTAACCCGTCGGCAGGGCGAAATGTATGACACCACGCCCTTTATGACCGAAGCGCCATATCGTATCGCGCTGGCTGCACAAGGGCCAACGAATTCATGGGCCGCGCTGTTCGATGAACACGCCCGCGCCTATGTCGAAGAACTGGGCCCCGAAGTGGTCGAAGAACTGCTGTATGCCGACGCTAACGGCAGCGCGGACATTCAAGTGCCGCAGGTTGAAGACCTGCTCGCACAAGACCCCGATGCGCTGATCCTCGTACCGATGGGCCGCGCGGCGCTGTCCGCTCCGGTTGAGCGCGCAATGGCGCAGGGCGTCCCCGTGATTTTGTGTGCCAGCGGCGTCGAAACCGACAACTTCGTAACCGAAGTCGGCACGAACCTGTACGGCGGCGGTCAGCGCTTGGCGCAGTTCGTCGTAGACCAGCTTGGCGGCGAAGGCAACGTGCTGCAAATGAACGGTATCCCCGGCGTGGACACTGCCGAAATCATGGCGCAGGGCGCGACGGCTGTCTGGGCGGAAAATCCCGGCATCAATATTCTTGACGTGCAGTATGGCAACTGGTCGCAGGCCGAAGCCAAGATTCTGATGGAGCAGTGGATCGCCCAGTACGGCGAAGACATTGACGGCATCTGGTCAGGCGGCGCGCAGATGTCGCAGGGCATCATCGAAGCCTATCTCGACGCAGGTCTGCCGATTCCCCCCATTGGTGGCGGCGAATATGGTCAGGGCTTCATGCGCCTCGTCGCTGAAAATGATGTTCAGTTCCAGGCGTGGCAGTACCCGAACGCGATGGTTCGCCTGTGCATCGACATGGCCATCGCCACGCTGCAAGGCGAGGAAGTGCCGCGCTTCGTGGACTTCCGCGACGAGATGGAGCGGACGCAGGACTTCACCAACGAGGATATGGACGAGTTCTATAATCCCAATTGGAGCGACGACGTTTTCGGGCCGATCTTCCTCAGCGATGAGCGCATGATCGAGCTTGGCTATATGACTGCGCCCGAAGCGACGGAAGCCGCGAGCTAGGCATTGTCAGGGTAGGGGCAAGGCATGCCTTGCCCCTACAGCCGATGATTTGTAGGGGCAGACCTGCGTGTCTGCCCATTTTATAGGGCGCACACATAGGTGCGCCCCTACAACAGATCAGGGACGGGCGTTCAGTTGAACGCCCCTATAATAAACACCCCGTAACCGGGGATTGAAATCCCCGGCTAGAAGGCAAACCTCACGCATGACTGAGCGGACGACAGCCCCCACAACCACTGACATCATTCTCGAAATGAGCGGCATCTCGAAGGCCTTCGGCGGCGTTCAAGCGCTGCGCGATGTGTCGTTTACCTGTCGGCGGGGGGAAGTTCACGCGCTGGTGGGCGAAAACGGCGCGGGCAAATCGACGCTCATCAAGATTCTGGCGGGGGCGTATCAAGCCGACAGCGGCGAGATCGTCTATAAAGGTCAGAGCCGCGCCAGCCTGACGACCCGCGAAGCGCTCGACGGCGGAATCCGCATCATCTATCAAGAACTCAATTTGCTATCGAACCTCAACATTGCCGAAAATATCTTTCTTGGACGAGAACCGCGCACAGCGCTCGGACTGATCGACAACCGTAAGCTGTACGCGCAAGCCGCCGAATTATTATCACGGCTCGGCGTCGATTTGAACTTGCGCGCTCCAGTAGGGGATTTAACTGTCGCTTCTCAGCAGATGGTCGAGATCGCCAAAGCACTGTCGCAGCAGGCCGATTTGATCGTCATGGATGAGCCGTCGGCTATTCTGGCAGGGCACGAACTCGAACGCTTATTCGCCATCATCGACACGCTGATTCAGCAGGGCGTGACCATCGTTTATATCTCGCATCGACTGGATGAGGTGTTCCGCATCGCCAACCTCGTCACCGTCTTGAAAGATGGGCAGGTGGTCGATACCAGACCTATCAGCGCCGTAACCCGTCCGGCGCTGGTGCAAATGATGGTGGGGCGCTCGTTGGACGAAGTGTTCCCACGCGGCGGCGGCAAAGGTCGCGGCGCACCGATTTTGAGCGCGGCGAACGTCTCCGCCGTGCCGGTGCATAACGCCAGCCTGACGCTGCACGCGGGCGAAATTCTCGGACTTGCGGGCATGGTCGGCTCAGGGCGCACGGAAATGGCGCGGGCGATTTTCGGCGCAGACCCCTTACAAAGCGGCACAGTTACGCTCAACGGGCAGGAACTCCACGCCCGTAATCCCGGCGCGGCGGTTCGAGCAGGTTTGGCGCTCGTGCCCGAAGATCGCAAGACGCAGGGGTTGTTCATGCAGCTTCCGATCCGCACCAACATCACACTGACAATATTGAATGCGCTAACGCGCTTCGGCATCATCCAGCGCGGCCTCGAAACCGAGCGCGTCGAGCAGGCACAGCGCGAACTGTCGATCAACATGGCGTCGTCCAAAATGGAAGTGCAGTATTTGAGCGGCGGCAATCAGCAGAAAGTGGTGCTGGCCAAGTGGTTGGCGACTGCGCCGAAGGTCATCATTCTGGATGAGCCGACACGCGGTATCGACGTGGGCGCGAAGTTCGAGATTTACCAGTTGATGCGCCAGCTCACCGATAGGGGAGTCGGCATTCTGATGATCT
>JACMMD010001213.1 GCA_014379235.1 Anaerolineae bacterium | reverse complement strand
TCCGACGCGGCGGTGGCACATTGGCCCGCCGCCGATTTCTTGCGCTATTCACTGCATGAGGATGGCGTATTCCCCGTGTGGCGAGAGACGACCATGGCCGGTCAGCCGTTCGCCGCGAACCCGCTCAACAAAACCGCTTATCCGCTGCAATGGCTGGTTTATTTCGTACCGCCCGCGCCATTTATGAATCTGATGATCGCGCTCCACCTATTCATTGCTGGATGGGGGATGTGGCGTTGGGTGCGGTTGCTTGACCTGCGTCCTGAGGCGGCGGCGTTTAGCGCTCTGGCTTATATGCTTGCGCCGCGCATCATCGCTCATATGGGCGCGGGACATCTTGACATTGTTTATGCGATGGCGTGGTGGCCGTGGCTGATGGTGTCGGTTGCCCGCTCTGTTCGTGAAACGGGCTGGTCGAACGCGCTGCGAATGGGGCTGTTTGCTTCGCTGCTGTTCCTGAGTGATGTTCGCGTGAGTTTGTTCGCGTTTGGTGTGGCGGCGGTGTATGCATTGTGGTCGCTCGGTTGGAAGTGGGAAGCGGCAGCGGCCCGGCCACGCATCGGGCGATTTCTGCTGGCCGCAGTTTTGTTTATGCTGCTGACCGCATCCGTAACTGTGCCCTTGATGTCGTGGAGTAATTATCTCAACCGCAATAACTTGACCCTCGCAGATGCAGGCGTATTCCCACTTGAAGCGGGGCATTTTCTAGGGCTGGTGTTGGCCGCGCCGGGAGTATTGCAAGAGCAATTAACTTATGTGGGGCTGACTGTTCTCGCGCTTGCAGGAATAGGTTGGCTGTCTTTGCCGCGACGAGCGCGCTGGTTATGGCTGCTCGGATTGGGGTTGGTGGCGCTGTATGCGCTTGGGCCAAACGCGCCGCTGTGGCCGATTATCGCGCCGTTTTTGCTGTGGTTTCGTGTGCCGGGTCGGGCGTGGTTGATCGTGGCCTTCTTGCTGCCTGTGCTGGCGGGCTATGGGTTGAATCGGCTGTTGGTCTTAGTCGATCTGATTCGTACTGGAAGTCGTCCGCGAGAAGTAGGGCGGCTTCGATTGCTGGCGCTCATTGGTGTCGTCGGTGCCCTAGCTTGCGGCGGCTTTGCGCTGCTGGCGCTCGGTTCGGCGCTGTCGCCAACAGTGGGGCTGCGCGTTTTGTTGATCGGGCTGGCGACGGGTGTAGTGATTTTGTTGTCGTTGGCCGGAAAACTACCGACGCGAGTTCTCGCGCTGCTGTTTCTGGTGCTGACGTTCGCTGATCTGGCGTGGTTCGGTTCGAGCGTGGCCGAGTGGCGCGGCGATGATGAATGGCTCGACCCATTCGGGCCGTTAGCGGTGCGCTTGTTGGAAGAAGAACCGGCGCGTATTTATTCGCCAGCCTACAGCATCCCGAATCAGGTCGCGCAGTCTTACGGCTTAAGGTTGTTCGGCGGTGTCGATCCGTTTCAGCTTACGGGCGTAGTTGAGGCGATTGAGCAGGGAAGCGGTGTTCATGCCGATGGTTATTCCATCGCACAGCCGCCGCTGCTTGGAGTGGTGGGCGATGATCTGTCGCAGGTGAATATCAACGCTGTGCCGGATACCGATATTTTGGCGCAGTGGCACGTCAGCCATGTGGTCGCGCCGTATCCCATCGAGAACCAACAGCTCGAATTGGTGGACACCATTGATGTCGTCGGAGAGCCGACATTTGTCTACGCTAACCTTGATTATGAAGGGGATGCCGATAGCGTGCCCGTGCCTGATTGGCCGCTCAATTGGCCGGCACTACCGGACGTGGCTGCGGTGGCGCGTCTCAATGAGTTGACCGTGATCACGGCTCTGATTTCGGCCATAAGTTTCATCGTTTGCGCTGGTTTGATACTATGGACGCGGCGTGGTTCACATAATCCGTCGGAGAGCGAATGAGTGATCGCTTGCGTTTCCATTGGCCGCTGCTAATTTTAGCGCTGACGCTGGTGGTGGTTTTTTACCGTTTGCTATTGGGCGAGGTGTTCTTCTGGGGACTGCCGACGCTGCAATTTTACCCGTGGCGAGAATATGCCTTCGACCTGCTGCGACATGGCCAACTGCCGCTTTGGAATCCATATAACGGGGCGGGTGCGCCGCTGTTTGCGAACTACCAATCGGCGCTGTTGTACCCCTTAAATTGGCCGGGCTATGTACTGCCGTTAGCGTGGTCGATGAGTGTTACGGCG
>JACMMD010001212.1 GCA_014379235.1 Anaerolineae bacterium | reverse complement strand
TGCCGTCACCGCTGACCCCGCGCTGCCGGGACTGATCGGATGCAGTTTAGCGCCAAGCGCGACGGCTCATGGCAGCGCGGCGCAGAACTTCGAGCGCGGCACGATGATCTGGTTGAGTAGTGTCAACGGCGGGACGGGCACGATCTATGCGTTCTTCAGTGATGGGCGTTTCCGACGCTTTGACGATACCTTCGTCGAAGGTGTTGACCCTGCAACTGGCGGCGAAACCGCGCCCGCCGGATTGACCGAACCGGCTCGCGGCTTCGGCAAAGTGTGGCGCAATAACGCCGACGTTCGCAGCGCTCTCGGTTGGGCGGCATCAGTGGAGCAGGGCGGCTCGGCTAATTCGCTCGGTTTCGAACGCGGGCGGGCGATTTATCTCACCCAGCGCGGCGATACATTCCTGCTTGTCGAAGACCCCGGCGGATTATCAGGTACATGGCGTCCGATAGCGGCGGCTTTTTAATGATGCGAGTCAACCATCTCGGCGCTGAATGGATGGAGAAGGGCACAGCGCGCTGTGCCCCTACAACCGTGAGTGCTTCCGTGATTGAGATGTCCATGAAACTCGCTCTCTGGCTGCTGCTGCTGAGTGTCGGCGGTTTGGCGCTGGCGCTGCTGGTGGGGCATATTTCGCCGTCGGGAGCGCAAATCGCTTTCGACTCCGAACGCAGCGGCGACTATGACATCTACCTCTTAGATGCAGACCGCCGCTTGAACGTCAATCTCTCCCGCCACGTTCTTGATGATTACTACGCGGCATGGTCGCCGGACGGGGAACGCTTGGCGTTTTCTTCACGGCGAGATTATGGCTCGAACGCTGAAATCTACGTCATGAACCATGAGGGCGGCGGACTGCGGCGTATCACCAATAACCGTTTCAATGACGTGTGGCCGGTATGGTCGCCGGATGGCAGCGAAGTTGCCTATATGTCCTATCGTGATGGACTATGGGATATTTTCGTCAGCGAAGTGGCAAACGGGGCAGAGCATCGCTTTACTCTGCACAACGGTTTGTATTGGATAGCGGAATGGTCAGGCAGCGAACAGGTGACGCTGGTTTCAAACCGCCAAGGCAACTCTGATATTTACGTCATGGGTATGACCGACAGCCGTATTGTGCAGTTGACCGAACCGTTTTCGGACGAGGTGCAGCCATCATGGTCGCCGGACGGGGCGCAAATGGTATTTGCCTCAAACCGAAATGGGCTTTTTAGCTTGTATGTGATGAATGCTGATGGCAGCGAAGAACACGGCTTATTCAGTGAAAGCCATAACGAGATGTTTCCCAGTTGGTCGCCGGATGGTCAGCATATCGCCTATTCGACGGCGCGAGACGGCAATCTCGAAATCTACATACTCGATTTAGCGACAGACCAGCAGCAGCGCCTCACGTTTGATAGCGGCTACGACATGCGTCCAGTGTGGCGGCCTATGAATTAGAGAGGGAACGATGTCCGCGTCGATGAGCAAACGGCAGTTCTCACCCCCACGTTCGCTAGATGCCCCGCCGCCTGCGTTTGATTTTTTCCGGCACGGCGTAGGCTTGATTGGATTTGGACTGTTGACTCTGGTTGGTGTGTTCACGGTGCTGACGCTGGGACTCAGCCGAACGCTGCTCCACGACAACCACGAACTGACGTTTATCTCCGAGCGCGGCGGCAACGCGGACATCTACCTTTTCGATATTGGACGCAGCATCTTGCACGACCTCACACGCAGCGAAGCATGGGAGCGGGCCTTAGCGTGGTCGTCGGATGGCAAGCGGTTGGTCTATCAATCGAATGTCAGCGGCGATTGGGAACTGTATCTACTCGATCTTGATACGGGTACGAGCGCAGGCGGCCCGGTACGGCTCACACGCAATAACGTTCTTGAAACCCACTTCGCATGGCTTCCCGGCGATGAACAAATCAGCTTTACCGCAGGCGGTTCGGGCAATATTTTCACGCTCGATGTGAACGCGGCCCGCGCCAATCCCGTCGCTGACGATATGCTGCAACCAGTGGTTTACGCAGACTTGTGGCTGTGGTATCCGGCGCTGTCGCCGGACGGTCAACAGGTGGCGTTTCTGTCGCTGTGGCACGGGCGCTATGGCGTGTTTCTCATGAACCCCGACAGCACCAACATTCGCTGGTTGGCCGACAGCAGCCCGCGAGGGAACGAAATTGTGTGGTCGCCGGATGGTCAGCGACTGGCCTACACGCTGCGCGGCAACATCTTCACAGTAGCGACGGATGGCGGCATCGAGGCGGATCGGCTGCGAATCAGCCCGTTCAACGAGGTCGAAGCCATCGACTTTCCGATCCACCGGTCTCTTGTCGAACCAGCGCCGCCTGCTTTCATGCTCGATACGGGCATCCCGACCACCGTCAGCGAAGCACGTCAAGTGACACAAGCCGGAGGATGGGAGCCTTCGTGGTCGCCGGATGGGGAACAGATTGCGTTTATGTCGTTTCGAGATGGCAACGCGGAGATTTACTTGCTGGATACAGTGCCGGATGCTGACGCGGCAGTTGAATCGGCTCGGCGTCTCACCGCGCATATCGCTGGTGATTACTCTCCGTTATTCCGTCCACGTCCAGCCGGGTGAAAGCGCAGAATGGTGGCGACAGTTACAGGTGTCGTGATGCGGCTAGGCGCGGGGGTAGGCGCGGCAGTCGCGCTTCTGGTCGGCGGCGCAGGCGCATTGGGACGGGCGCTGCCGAGCAGTGGACAGCTTGCCTACACGACGCAGGAATTCGCCGCTGATGCGCGCCAACTCCATTTGATCGACGTAGGTCATAATCTGCGGCGCGATCTGGCGCTGTACTACGCGATTGATGATCTCGTATGGTCGCCGGATGGGGAGTCGCTCGCGTTTGCGGCGGATGAACCCGCGCAGATTTTCGTGTATCAGCCGTTCGGTGAGGCAGCACCGCGTTCCCTGCAATCGTCCGACGAATTTGCGATAGATACCCAACCCGCGTGGATTGGCACGGGCGGACAGCGCGTGGCGTTTCTCTCGCTTCAATATAATCAATGGTCGATCAAAGTGGCTGATGTCTCGTCTGGACAGATTGATACGGTGAACGTCCTTTCGGATCGAGTGGATACGCCATCGTGGTCGCCGGATGGTCAGCAGTTGGCCTTTTCGTCGCTGTATGGCTTGCATCAGGCGATTTACGTGGCTGACCTCAGTGGAAATGTGCGCCAGCTTACGCGCTCGATTGGCACAGATTTGCTGCCTGAATGGTCGCCGGACGGTGCGCCGTCGGCGGGGCGTATCGCGTTTTTCTCTGACCGTGACGGAGGCTGGAACATCTACGTGATTGACGCGGCACAGCCGTTGGACATGAACAGCTCTGAAAATGACAGCGCGCAGCGAGTCACGACAACGCCCATCGGTTTGTTGAACTTCGGCTGGTCGGCGGACGGGCAGCAGATTGTGTTTACGGGAGTCAACAATTTCCAGCACGAGCTTTACACGCAGCCTATCGCTGCCGGAAGCGCGGCACGTCAACTTACGCAGGGGATGGAAGCCGACGAAGACGCGGTATGGTCACCGGATAACGCTCTCATCGCCTATATTTTCTGGGGGGATTTCCCTGAAATTCGCATCATCGCCGCCAATGGAAGCCATTCGCGCCGCTTCGTTGATGACGACATCGTTACTTCGTCATTGGCGTGGCGGCCATAATAGAGTTTAAGTTGATGAACGTGTCAGGCAAATCAAAGGGGATTGTATGAAGGCTATACTATTTGTTCTTGCTGCAATATTTTCGTTTTCGTTGACTTCTATCAGCGCTGCACAGACCGTTGTAACCTGCGATAGGACAGAAATCGCTACT
The DNA here is from genome assembly GCA_014379235.1 of Anaerolineae bacterium. GTDB lineage: Bacteria > Chloroflexota > Anaerolineae > Aggregatilineales > Phototrophicaceae > JACMMD01. The sequence goes on along the minus strand of JACMMD010001212.1, from coordinate 1,750 downwards.
GGAATCATACAACAGGTCGATGGTCTTATCGATAACGAGGATACTCTCGCGGTGCTTGAATCACTGAATACATTTGTGGATTCAGCTATACAAATATGCCGTAACGCTGGTGTACCCGTCACGCCAGCGTCGACGGCTGCGCCAAGCGCTCCAACGAGTGTTTCAGAGCCGACCATTCGATTTAGCAGCAGTGAGCTGGGATTACGGCCTGTCATCGGCCCGGTCAATATTCCAACAGGAACCTATCGGGTGACAGCGACAACGACAGGTTTCATAATCGTTCAGTTAGAACCTGTGAGCGGCTCTTGTGAGGGTGGACTACTGGGATTGTTCAATATGATGCAGGGGCAAGGGAACGATGGCGCGGAGACAATGCTTGTTTCTGAAAATTGCCAGACGCTGATTCAAGTTTCTAACACAAATGAAGCGTGGACATTGGAATTTAGCCGCATCGATACACTCGCACCTGTCCCGTTAGACAATCATTATGATAGTACGTTGAACGGCTTGCAAGCTGTGATCGGGCCGGTGAGTTTTCTTGACGGACAATATCGAGTAACCGCAAATACGGATGGGTTTTTCATCGTTCAACTGCAACCGCTTCAAGGTGTATGCGATACGGGTTTCCTCGGATTATTCAATTTGATGCAAGGGCAAGCCAGCAGCGGCGCGCAGTCACTTTTCACGAGTCAGGGCTGTGTCGCGTTGATTACCGTTGAAAATGTTACCGAGCCATGGACGCTCGATTTTGAGCGGCTTGCACCACCTAAATAACGGCGAGGCCCTGATGCCGATTATGAATATTTTGCTGCGCGTGGCGCTGGTGGTCGCGCTGTTAATCGGCGCTGTTGTCGGTCTGACAGTGGTGATCGGGCGAGGTTTTCAGGCTGACATCATCACCTATGTTACGAACAGCATGGGTTACGGCGACGTGATGCTGCTGGACATGGGCCGCGAATTACGTCAAAACCTTACGCAAGAGCGCTCGATGGATGGTGCGCCGTTGTGGTCGCCGGATGGAGAGCGCATCGCATTTACGTCTACCCGTGACGGCTCGTATGCAATCTATACCATGAAGCATAATGGCAGTGATGTGCGAATTCTGACGACAAACGACGGTGTAAACGTACCACTCTACTGGACGCAGGATGGGCAGCAAATTGGATTCCGTTCCCTTGTCGAGGGGGTATCGGGCGTATACGAAACCAGCAGCAATGGTTCGCCGCGCATCGTACTGTGGTTTTCAGCGGTGCTGGCCCATGCAGAGTGGGCACGCGATGGGCGTCAGATCGCGTTCGTGCGAAACATCAGTGAAGGCGGGTTTCATCTTTACCTTGTGAACGCGGATAACGTAGAAGGCGAAGCGCGCCTTATAACGGAAGTTGGCGGCTATTTTGTCGATTTAAGCTGGTCGCCGGATGACAGCCATATCGCCATAATTTCAGGCAGCGGTACCAGTGGTGGTTTCGAGATTGACGTAATCGATGTGGCCAGCGGTGTGAGGCGGCGTATCACCACTAACTCCGACTATAAGGCGGAGTTGGATTGGTCGCCGGATGGGGAGCGCATTATCTATTCGGCGCAGAATAACCTCGGACTGTATGATTTGTACGTGATGGACGCTGATGGCAGCAATGTGCGCTTTGTGGTGGATGGGTCGTCGCCTTCATGGCGTCCGCGCTGATGGCTGAAAGCTGACTGCTAAAGGCTAACCCGCTATAATCTGCTCACGGTGAAGTGTTACTCGTGA
>JACMMD010001211.1 GCA_014379235.1 Anaerolineae bacterium | reverse complement strand
TGTCGCAAGCCCAAGCCGGGCCTCATCTTGCAAGCCGCGCAGCAGTGGAACATCGATCTCGCGGCCAGTTTCATAGTCGGAGATCGTTGGAGTGACATCGCGGCGGGACAGGCGGCGGGCTGCCGAACCGTGTTTATCAGCGGCGGCGAACATGGCAATTATGGTAAGCTAGAGCAGTGTCAACCCGATTGGCTGGCGCGTGACCTCACCCAAGCGGCTGAGATTATTTTAGATAACACACCACCGTAAGAGAAAACGTTTTATGGCCGATGCCCGTTTAGAGACGCGCCGCGCTGCCCTGTGGGAAATGGCGCTTTCGCTCCTCGCTCGCCCTGTCGTGATTGTCGCGCTGATTACGCTGCTGGCTGCTGGCTTGCGCGTTTATAATCTGGGCGATAAGTCGCTGACACTCGATGAGTCCAAAGTCTATTGGACTTCGCAGGCTTCCCTGACCGATATTCTCACACAAAGCAACTTTTCTTTCAGTGGCCCGCCGCTGTATCTGCTGTTGATCCGTGTCGTTTCTGACAGCCTGAACGATTCTGAATTCGTGCTGCGCTTGGTATCGTGCATCGCCGGAATACTGGCCGTACCGTCGATGTACCTGCTGGCGCGGCGCTTCACGAGCCGGGATGCGGCTTATTTCGCGGCGTTACTCGTGGCGGTATCGCTCAATCAAGTGTACTACTCGCAGCAACTGCGCGAATACTCGCTGGCTTTTCTGTTGAGTATCTGGATCGTGTTGTTGTTCCACGAATTTTTACGGCAAGCCAATTGGAAAAATGCCGCCAAGTTAAGCGCGGTCATCGTTCTCGGTATCGCCAGCCAATACGGTATCGCCTTGCTGCTGTTATCGCTCAATCTGATCGTCGCGGGCTTATGGCTGCGTCCGGCGCTCGATGACGGCGCGGCGCGCATCAATCGCCCACTGCTGCTGCGCTGGATTGTGATTCAGATTGTCGGTCTGGCAGTCAGCCTGCTCATGTATGTACTGCTGCTGAGGAACCAGCTTCTTCCGGGCGGCGTTGGCGGCGGCGGCTACTTGGCAGATGCGTATTGGGATGGCACAATCCGTTCGCTGTTATGGCTGATCTTTTTTCAAACCTATCAGATTCTCGACTTTCCGTTTGTGTTTTCGTCATTGTTCCTGCTGCTATTTGGCGTCGGTTTATTCAGTGTGTGGCGCATTCGTCCGAACCGTGTCGCTCTGTGGCTGCTGCTGCTGCCCCTGCTGCTGACGTTCATCGCCGCGCTGTTCCGGCTGTACCCCTATCACGGTCATCGACATACGATTTTCCTCACGCCAATGCTGTATGTAGCAGCGGCGCTGGGCTTCGAGATGCTGACGCGCATGAAATTCGCCAGCGCGCTGCGCCCCGCTTTTAGCGCGTTGATGCTCGGCGCGATGTTCGTGCCCGCTCTGTTCCACACCGGGCTGTACGTGATAAGCGAAGGTTACGAGAATATTCGCCCGCTTGTGGATATACTGCGGCGTGATTTTGACGCTGAAGGCGGTGATCGGCTTTACGTTGGTTGTGCGGTAGACGAGGCGCTCAAGTATTATTACCCTGATTATCAAACCGAGTGGATCAATCGCATTCGGGAGCGCGAGGGCAACCTCGCCCTGATCGAACAGATCGCGGCTGATTCGGGGCGAATCTGGCTGATCTTTGCTCACTGCGGTAATAATGATCCGCAAGTTTCCATCGAGCGTCTTTCAATGCTGCGTCCGGTACAACTGGTCGCTCAAGCACAGGGCGCGTGGCTGTATCGCGCTGATGAATAACGCGGCGATTAACAAGGCTTTTTCTGAAAAGACGTGCTTACGTGATGAACAATGGAATAGGCCGTTTACTTTAGGTTTTCGTGGAAAGTGAAAACACCTCTATACTTTTCACTTTCAACTTGGTTGCGGAACACGCATTGAACGATACAGGCAAATTGATATGCGAGCCTTTGAAGTATTCTACCTGTGCGTAGAGCCATTCTTACCCGTCGTCTATCAGCAGACGCGTTGGCGTTTGCAAGCTATCATCGCCAGCTATCCGGGCACACCGGAAATTCTGGACGTAGGCGGGCGTAAATCGCACTATACGATTGGGCTGCGCGGGAATGTGACCATCACCGACCTACCCCGCGAAACAGCGCTGCAACAAGAGTTGGATCTGGGCATCACGCCGCAGTACATGGAAAGCACCCGCAACCGCCGCAGCAACGTTAAGCAAATCCTGTACGACGACATGACGCGCTCGGCGCTGCCCGATCAAGCATTCGACTGTGTGGTGGCAGTGGAAGTGTTGGAACACGTCGAAGAAGATCAGCTATTCGCGCAGAATGTCAGCCGCGTCCTCAAAGAAGGCGGAACTTTTCTAATGACCACGCCCAATGGCGATCACGTAAAAATCAACAATCCCGACCACAAACATCTTTACACCAAAGACAGCCTGACAGCCCTGCTCAGGGCACACTTTGACGAGGTTCAGGTTGACTATATGGTGAAGTCGGGCTACTTTCACGGACAAGGGTCAAAATCGTGGTCGCCGCGCCGGCCCGTACAAACGCTGCTGATTATGATGAGCAACTTGATCAACCTGCTGCAATCCTCCCGGCGCGAGGTGACCACTTCAGCACATAGAACCCATCATTTAGCGGCTCGCGCCAGAAAGCGCAGTGCATGATGTCTTCGTCGCTCTCACACTTAAACGTCAAAATCTTCGCGGACGGTGCGGACTTGGCCGGGATGCTGGCGCTGTACCAACACCCGCATGTCAAGGGCTTCACCACCAACCCGACGCTGATGCGGAAGGCCGGAATCAGCGACTACAAGGCTTTCGCCCGCGAGGTTTTAGCCGCCATCCCTGACCGCCCCATCTCGTTTGAGGTGTTCGCGGACGAGTTCAGTGAGATGGAACGCCAAGCCTGTGAGATCGCGTCATGGGGCGCGCATGTTTACGTCAAAATTCCCGTGACCAACACCCGCCGCGAGAGTGCCGCGCCGCTCATCAAGCGTCTGGCGCAGACGGGTATTCAGTTGAACGTCACGGCGCTGATGTCACTGGAACAGGTGCGAGCCGTCGCGGATGCGCTGGTTGGTGGGCCGCCATCGTGTGTGTCGGTGTTCGCGGGGCGTGTCGCGGATACCGGACGCGACCCCGTGCCGATGATGGCCGAAGCGGTGAACATACTGCGCCCCAACCCCAACGCCGAGTTGATCTGGGCCAGCCCGCGCGAACTGCTGAACATCTTCCATGCGGAGCAAACCGGCTGCCACATCATCACGGTTACGCACGACATCCTCAAGAAGCTGGCACTGCTCGACAAAGACCTTGACGATTACTCGTTGGAGACGGTGCAAATGTTTTACGATGATGGTCACGCGGCGGGTTATTCGCTGTGAAAGATTGAGGTATGGCAATGCTGTCGCGGAAGGCAGTGATGAAAAAACTGCGGAGATGGAGGAACTGGCGAGCCTCGCTCAAGAGCCGACTGGGGCTGCCGTTGTCTTTGGTCGAACTCCCGGTATTGAACCAGCGTTTGATCGTCCGTGAAGGGATGATTTCGAACGAGGCCGATTACGATCAAGCGTGGCTGCTGGCGTGTCTCCTGCGTGCCGAAGTCTATTTCGACATCGGCGCGAATATGGGGCAATCGGCGCTGCTGGCGGTGTTCTGTGAACATCTGCGCCATATGCTTCTGGTTGAACCCAACCCCGAAGCCCTGACGCTGGCAGCCGAACACGTCATCATGAATGGGCTGGTGGCCAATGTGCGCTTTATCGATGCCTTCGTGAGCGATGTCGTGAATGAACCTGTTAGACTGTGGACGGTTGGTTCAGGCTCTGCGGGCAGCATGTACTCCAGCCACGCTAAAACCGCGTTTCGGCTTCATCAATTCATCGAGACGCAGACCACAACGCTTGACCGTCTGTGTGAAGTTCACCAACTCGTCCCCGATTTCGTGAAAATAGACGTGGAAGGCGCGGAATATCTGGTGCTGCGCGGGAGTGGAAGCTGTGCGGCACACAACAAAACGCGCTTTTTGGTCGAAATGCACTCGAACACACAGTTGACCATGACCGAAAACGCCGCCAATATTCTCGCGTGGTGTGCGGCGGTGGGCTATCGGGCGTGGTATCTATCACAAACGGTAGAGCTGACCGCGCCCGAACAACTGCATGATCGCGGGCGCTGCCATTTGCTGCTGCAACCGCAGGCGTGGACTTTCCCGGATTGGCTGCGAAATCTCCAGCAGAGCGGCCCTATCGAAGCGGCTATGGCGGCATATACAGCAGAGCAACATGCGAGTCCTGCACGTCATTGACAGCCTCGCGGTTGGCGGCGCGGAGCGAATGCTGGTGGAGATCGCTAACGGCACGGCGGCGGATGGTCACGCGGTTTTCGCCTGTGTCACCCGTGCCGATACCACGCTGGCCGCCGAACTGCGCCCTGAAATCGCGCTCAACGTTTTGAATCGTCAGCGACGGTTTGATCTCGCGGATATGCGGCGTTTCGCGGATTATACTCGCCAGCAGCGCATCGACCTCATGCACGTACATGGTCGCACAACGCTGTCGTTTGTGTTGGCGGGGCGCGCCCTGCGCCTCACTCGCAGCCCGATTGTCTTTCACGACCACAACGGCGGTATCGGCTTCGATGCGCCCGCCCCACTGTGGTTTCGCTGCTGGGGACGGCGGCACATCGCGCAGTATGTCGGCGTATCGGCCAAGCTGGGCGCATGGGCGGCTAGCAGCGGCATCATACCGGAGCGCATTCACGTTATCGACAACGCGCTCGACTTAAGCAGATTTAGTGTAGGGGCGACACATGTGTCGCCCGCCTTATCCCTACGCGCCGAACTCGCCATCCCCGACGAAATGCTGCTTGGCGTTGTCGTCGGTGGCATACGCCGCGATAAAGGTGTCGATGTGCTGCTCGATGCGGTGGCACAAAGTCAGCAGCGAGTCACGTTCAAGATCGCGCTGATCGGCGGCGAACGGGACGCGGACTATGTCGCTGCCTGCCGCGAACAATGTGCCGCACTCGGCTTGAGCGATACCGTTATTTTCGCGGGCGAACGCTCCGATATTGCCGCGCTCTTGCCTCAAGCTGATTTCGCCGTGCTGCCCTCTCGCTCAGAGTCCGGGCCGCTGGTGCTGATCGAGTTCATGGCCGCCGGACTACCATTCGTGGCCGCACGGGTGGGCAGCGTTGGGGAACGAGTGTCCGCGTTAAATCTAGCGGAGTTTGTGCCGCCGGAAGACGCGCTTGGGTTGGCACAGGCGCTTGATAACCTTCTGCGTTTGACCCCGCAGCAGCGCCGTGAACGCGGTCAAATCGGGCAAGCAGTGGCGCGGCGCTACTTTGATATTCGTCAGACTATGCCGCAGTGGTATGATGTGTACAACGCGGCAATTACCGACAAAGGACTGTAGGGGCACGATATCGAACGAAGTTCGCCGTGCTCCTACTTATAGATAGATTTTGGCGAAGCTGTTAATCATCTCCGACATGGCGCATTACGAGCGAGACGGGCAGATCGTCGGGCATGGGCCGACAGCGCGAGAGATCAGCTATTTAGCCACCCGTTTCGAGCATGTCCAGCATGTCGCCTGTTTTCATGTGGGCCCCGCTCCGGCGATGATGCTGCCCTACTCATCCGAACGTGTGCATCTCATCCCTATGCCCTTCGCAGGTGGCGACAGCCTCGCTGCAAAGGTAGGCGTGTTACGGGTAGCGGCGCTGTATATCCGCACGATCTTAAGCGAACTACGCGCCCTTGACCCCGATAACGACGTGGTGCATGTACGCTGTGCCGCGCCTATCAGCTTGATCGCCATTATGCTGTTGGCTTTTGTGCGTTCGCCGCGCAAGCGTTGGGTGAAATACGCGGGCAACTGGCAGCCGGGCTATTTCGATTCCAGCGGCTATGCCATTCAGCGCTGGTGGCTGATGCGCGGTTTTGCGCGGGCGAAAGTCACCGTCAACGGCCAGTGGCCCAACCAACCGCCCTTTATCACCGCCTTCGTTAACCCGTGCCTGACCCGTGAAGAACTCGACGACGCGCAAAATGTCAGTGCTGCCAAACCGCCGCTCACGCCGCTGCGCTTGATCTTTGTTGGACAAATAACCGAGAAAAAGGGTGTCGGACGGGCGCTGGAAATCACGCGGCTGCTGCTCGATCAGGGGCTGGACGTGACCTTCGACATCATTGGCGATGGCCCGCAGCGCGCAGGTTTTGAGGCGCAGGCAGCAGCGCTCGGTTTGCAAAGCCACGTCTGTTTTCATGGTTGGGTGGCGCGCACGAGCCTCGCCCCGTTGTACGCGCAGTCTCATATCATGCTGTTTCCATCGGACAGCAGCGAAGGTTGGCCCAAAGTCATCAGCGAGGCGATGGCTTACGGCGTCGTCCCCGTTGCCAGCAATGTGAGCAGCATCCCGCAGTATCTTCAAGAGTCCGGCGTCGGCGTGACTTTCAACGCTTACGATCTCGATGCTTTTGCGGCAGCGATCATCGACTATACGCGCCGCCCCGATCAATGGCAGCGCGAATCGGCGCAGTCGATTAAGGCGGCGGAGCGTTTCAGCTATGACGTTTATTTAGCGAACGTCACGCGCTTGTTGGAGCTTGAGTAGTGACCGTCCCTAAGCTGTATATTTACCCTCATCCCCCGTCCCCTTCTCCCTCAGGGCGAAGGGGGGCAAAGTCCCTCTACCTGAGGGAGAGGGATTTAGGGTGAGGGTCAACAGCCGATTTACAAACGCTCCCAAGCTGTGTTTCGTCGGGCCGATGGTTGGGCAAGCGGGCGGGCATGTCACCACACAGGGCTATGTGTTATCGGGGCTTTTCGGCGCAGCGGGCTATCCAACGCTGGCCGTATCAACCTCGCTTAACCGCTATTTGCGCCTTGCTGACATCGCCGCGACGTTGATCCGGCGGCGGCGAGACATCGACATCGCGCTGATCGAGGTCTACAGCGGGCAAGCGTTCGTCATCGCGGACGTGGCCAGCGCGATCAGCCGCCGCATGGGTTATAAGACCATCCTCACGCTGCACGGCGGCAGCCTGCCGGACTTCATCGAACGGCATCCTGATTGGACACGGCGCGTCCTTAGCCGCGCTCATGCCCTCGTCGCGCCATCAGCGTATAACGCGCAGGGTGTGACACCGCTCGGACTAGAAGCGTCGGTCATCCCCAACGTGATCGACCTTGCGGATTACCCGTATCGTCACCGCGAACGGGTTCAGCCGCGCCTGTTCTGGATACGCAGTTTCCATCCGATCTATAATCCGGCGCTGGCTTTGCAAGTGACGGCGGGCTTGCGCGCTGATTTCCCGGATACGACGCTGGTGATGGCCGGTCAAGACAAGGGAATGCAAGGCGAGATGCAGACATTGGCGCACGAACTAGGCATCGCGGACGCGGTGCGTTTTCCCGGCTTTCTGGATAGGGCTGGCAAGGCCCGCGAAGGCAGCGCCGCCGATATTTATCTGAACACCAACCGCGTCGATAACATGCCCGTCGCTATCATCGAGGCCGGCGCGATGGGGCTGCCGGTGGTGGCCACCCATGTTGGCGGAGTGCCTTATCTGCTGCAAGATGGCGATAACGCTCTGCTCGTGCCGGATGATGATGCCCCCTCGATGATTGGCGCGGTTCGGCGCTTGCTGGACGAGCCGCAGTTAGCCGAACGTCTCTCGGCCAACGGGCGTGTTTTGGCCGAACGTTCGGCGTGGCCGACGGTTCGCGCTCAGTGGGATGCGCTGTTCGCGCAGTTAAGAGCGGTTGAATAAACGATGGCCGGATTATCAGACCAGATTTACAAACGCGCTCCGGTAGCGCTACAAAATGTCATGGTCAGCACTTACGGCTGGCGCTGGCACCGCTTACGCTTCGGCGGGCAGTTTGAAGCGGAATGTCGCGGCTTTCGGGAGCGAGAAGGCTTTTCCCGCGAACAATGGGATGCCTACACCGAAACTCAGCTTCGCTCCATACTGACGACAGCCTTTCAGCGTGTGCCGCATTATCAACAGGCTTGGAAAGGGCTGGTCACGCTGGCGCAGTTAGAGCGCTTCACCGTGCGTGATATGCCCGCGCTGCCCCCGTTGGAAAAATCTGTCGCCCGCGATGACCTGCATTCGCTGTTGATCGACGGTAAACCCGATAAGCGTCACATGGTGTTTCACACCAGCGGCTCTACGGGTACACCCGTTGCGACCTACTGGCTGCCGCAAGAACTTCAGCGTTCGCTGGCCATCCGTGAAACGCGGGCGTGTGCTTTCGCGGGCGTCAGCTACAAGATGCCCCGCGCCACCTTTAGCGGGCGCATGGTCGAACCCAACCCCGAAAGCAAAGGGCCTTTTCATCGCTACAACTGGAGCGAGAAACAGGTGTATTTCTCGGCATTTCATCTGCGCCCCGAAACCGCGCCGCTGTATGTAGATGCATTGCGCCGCCATCAAATCCGCTGGCTCACGGGCTACAGCAATTCAATTTATCAATTGGCGCAAATGGTCTTGGATCAACATTTGAACGCTGCGCCGCTCAAGGCGGTCATCACCACCAGCGAGAAAGTCACGCCCGAAATGCGCGCCGTCATCGAACGGGCCTTCGCTACACAGGTATTCGAAGAATACGGCGCGGTTGAGGAAGTGTTCTTCGTGTCCGAAAACCAGCAGGGGCGCAAGTTGATCTCGCCTGATGCGGGTCTGCTGGAAATCGTAGACGACGAGTTCCGCGCCTGTGATGCTGGCACGGACGGCGAAGTTCTGGCGACGGGTTTCATTCGCCCGTCGCAGCCCATGATCCGTTACCGGATTGGTGATCGGGCCTCGTTCGATACGACGCCCTCAGACGATGGCCATCACATGCCCATCCTGCGTGAGATCATCGGACGCTCAGAGGACACGGTTTATGGGATTGATAGCCGGCGAATGGTACGCTTTCATGGCATCTTTGTCGATCAGCCGCACATCCGCGAAGGGCAGATCGTTCAAAAAAGCCTCGATCACATCCACGTCAAAGTTGTGCCCAAGCCGGGATTTAGCGACAGCGATGAGCGCGATGTGGTGGCACGGGTGCATCAGCGCCTAACGACGAACATGCGCGTGACGGTGGAACAGGTCGCCAGCATCGAGCGCACAGGCGCGGGGAAATTCAGGGCAGTAGTCAGCGAACTATCGCCGGATGAACTGAATAAGGTCAAGGCAATACCTCAGTCGCTAGGGGTTCAAAACCCCTCTGATGCAAACATCGATGATTGAAGTACGGGCCACTGGCCAGTCGCCCGTACCCACGCCGATTACCCAGCCCAAACCCGCGCAAAATTCCACGCCGGACATCACGCCGCCGCGCTCTTTTGGTATACTCTCCGTCGCAATTGCACCGGACTATCAGCGCATGGGCGCGGGGTGTGCGTTTTTACGAGCGGCTTGGCTGGCAGCAGCACATGGAAGGTAACGTATGGCGGGGACGGATGCACAAAGCGCTAATGGAATGAAAGCGCCGTTCGTGACGGTGATTATGCCCGTCCGCAATGAGGGCGACCATTTGCGGTACAGCCTCGGCGCGGTGCTGGCACAGGATTACCCGCATGATTGCTTCGAGGTCATTATCGCGGATGGCTTTTCGCACGATCAAACACGCTCGATTGCCCGCAAAACAGCAGCCCAATGCCCTGATGTTTGCGTAACGATCCTCGATAATCCACAGCGTATCGTGCCGACAGGCTTCAACCTTGCGCTGGCACAGGCGAAGGGCGAATACATCGTGCGCGTCGATGGTCACACGGTCATCGCACGGGATTACCTGCGCGAAATTGTTGCCGCGTTCGAGCGCTCCAACGCGGAAAATGTCGGCGGGCGTTCTGACGCGGTGAGCGTAACACCGCTCGGACGGGCCATCGCTATCGCCACCAGTTCGCCGTTCGGCGTGGGCGGCGGGCGCTTTCATTATTCGCAGCTTGAGGAATACGTTGATACGGTCTACATGGGCGCGTGGCGGCGTGATTTGTTCGAGCGCATCGGCGGCTTTGACGAAGAATTCGTCCGCAATCAGGACGACGAATTTAACTATCGACTGCGCGCTCACGGTGGAAAAATCCTGCTGACGCCGCGCATCCGTTCCAGTTACAGCAACCGCAGCACATTCCTGTCGCTGTGGCGGCAGTATTTTCTGTACGGCTGTTGGAAAATCCGCGTCTTGCAAAAGCACCCGCGCCAGATGCAGCCGCGCCAGTTCGCGCCGCCGAGCCTCACCGCCGCGCTGATTGGCACAGGGCTGTTCGCGCTCGTCTCGATATGGGGCCGGCGATTATTCGCGCTGGTGATCGGGGCTTATGCGCTGGCCAACGGCGCGGCCTCGCTGTATACGGCGTCTAAGCGCGGCTGGCAGCATTTGATTTATCTGCCCGCTATCTTTGCCACGCTGCATTTGAGCTACGGCATTGGCTTTCTGTGGGGATTGGTCAAGTTCTGGCGGCGCTGGCATGGCTGACGATCTCTCTCGTCTGCGCGCTGAGTATGATCGTCGCCAGCAGCAGCATGGCGACAGCGACATCTATTCGCTTTTCAACCCCGCCTATCTGTTTTATGCCCAACAGCGCCAGCGCGATGTCCTGCTCCTGTTACGCCGCAAAGGGTTGTACCCGCTCGAAGATCGGCGCATTCTTGAGGTCGGCTGCGGGCGCGGTGGTGTCTTGCTGGAATACTTGAGCGCAGGCGCGACGGGGCGTTTACTGCATGGCGTCGAACTGGACGAGAAGCGGCTCGGCAGCACTAAAACCATGCTGCCCCATTTGTCGCTGGTATGCGCGGACGGTCAAACGCTGCCCTATGCCGACGGCTCGTTCGACGTAGTGCTGCAGTATATGGCCATGTCGTCGATTCTGGATGACACGGTGAAAGCCAACCTTGCGCGGGAGATGCTGCGCGTACTGCGTCCCGGCGGCTTGATCCTGTGGTACGATTTCTGGCTGAATCCGACCAACGCCCAGACTCGCGGCATCCGTCCTGACGAAATTCGCCGTTTGTTCGCGGGCTGTCGCTGCGAGTTTCAGCGCATTACACTCGCGCCGCCGCTTGCGAGGCGCGTTGTGCCGATTTCGTGGCTGCTGGCCGCCCTGCTGGAACGCTTGCGCCTGTTCAACTCGCATTACTTGGCCGCGATTGTTCCAAATTCGTAACTTGTTGTTTGGTTAAACCAGTCCTATAATTCACCTAATTGCATCAATTATGGCAATGAGTAAGAGAGAAGATGGCCACTCAATCAATCTCTGTTATGGACTTTCGCAAACGTATAGGCGATGTGCTATCGCGTGTGCATTATACGGGCGAACAATTCATCATCGAGCGCAATGGCGAACCGATAGCCGCTATCGTTGGGCTAGAAGATTTGAAGCGTTTGCGAAATTTAGATGATGACAAAGCGCAGCGCAAAGCGCGCTGGCAGCAGTCTCTTGCCGAAGCCGATGCCCTACGTGCGACGATGTTAGCACGACGACACGGCGAACCTGTACCGAGTTCGACTGATGAAATTATAGAAATGCGCGACTCTCGTGACGACGACCACAACAATTTGCGTTGATATTAATGTCGCTATCCAACTTGTGGTTGCAGAGGATACCAGTGTAAAAGCAAAATCACTGTGGCAGTCATGGGCAGAAGCAGATACACAACTCGTTGTGCCTTCTTTATTCTGGTATGAAGCAGCGTCAATCCTGAGCAAGAAAGTTCATCGACAGCTCATCACTGATGCGGAAAGCACTTCCGCATTGATAACGTTGATGAACATGCCTTTCCAAACGATTTCCGTTGAAAATCTGCACATGCGCGCCTTAGAAATGGCGCTGCGCTTGAAGCAGCCACAAGCCTATGACGCTCATTATCTGGTCATCGCGCAAGCCATCAACTGCGAATTCTGGACAGACGATGAGCGGCTGTATCGGACCGCGCTTCAAGAAGTCCCTCAGATAAAATGGTTCAGGAACTACTAGAACAACAACCATGACCTTATCTAAACACGCCATCCGCCCTAACTTTCTACCCTTTTCGCCGCCGTACATCACCGAGGCCGAGATCGAGGCCGTCGTCGCTACCCTGCGAACGGACTGGATCACCACCGGCCCGCAGGTGCGCGACTTTGAAAACGACTTCATCGCTTCGTTGGATGCGCCGGAAAACCTGACCGCCCTCGCGCTGAACTCATGTACCGCAGGGCTGCACGTTGCCCTCGCTACGCTGAACATCGGCCCCGGCGACGAAGTGATTACCTCACCGATGACCTTCTGCTCGTCGGTCAACGTTATCGAACACGTCGGCGCGACTCCGGTACTGGCCGATGTCGAGCCGGATACGCTCACGCTCGACCCGCAGCGGGTAGCCGAAGCCATCACGCCGCGCACTAAAGCCATTATCCCCGTGCATTATGCCGGACACCCCGCCGACATGCGCCCGATCATGGACTTAGCCCGCGAACACGGTTTGTATATCATCGAGGACGCGGCCCACTCTCTGCCCGCGTCGTATGAGGGTCAGCGCATCGGCACGATTGGCGATTTCACGTCGTTTAGCTTCTACGCGACCAAGAACCTGACCACTGGCGAAGGCGGCATGTTGACCGGATCGCCGGAACACATCGCCCGCGCCCGTGTCTTGAGCTTGCACGGCATGAGCCGTGATGCGTGGAAACGTTATTCGGCTGAGGGGTCGTGGTTTTATGAAGTGATCGAACCGGGCTTCAAGTACAACATGCCCGACATTCAAGCGGCGATTGGCCGCGTTCAGTTGGGTCGCTTGAACGAGATGCAGTCACGGCGCTATGAAGTCGTTGAGCAGTATCACGCGGCTTTCGCGGACGTGCCCGCGCTGCAAATCCCTGTCGAACGCCCCAACGTCGAGGCGGCATGGCATCTGTATGTTTTGCGCCTGCACCCTGAGCATTTGAGTATCAATCGTGGGCAGTTTATCGAAGAACTCAGAGCGCGCAACATCGGCACGAGCGTCCACTTTATACCTGTTCACCTGCACCCATACTACCGCGATAAATACGGCTGGAAGCCCGACGATTTCCCGGTGACGTTCGATGCCTATCAGCGCATTTTATCGCTGCCGCTGCATCCACGCCTCAGCGACGACGATATCGCCGATGTGACCGCCGCCGTGCTGGACATCGTGGCCCAGTTCAGCTAAAACTTAACACAGAGGCTCAGAGGGACAAGAGGAACAGCGAAATACAAAACTAAACTCAAAGGCTCAAAATAATTCCTATCTTTGTGTCTCTGTGTTAGGCTTTTGTATTGGCTGACAGGCTGACCGCTAAAAGCTAATGACTAAACGTGCCTTCGACGTATTGATGAGCGCTGTCGCTCTTTTGCTGCTCTCGCCCGTGATGATCGCGCTCGTGGTGTGGATTCGCGTCACCTCGCCGGGGCCGGCTTTGTATCGAGCGGTGCGTATCGGACGCTATGGCGAACCGTTCACGCTCTACAAATTCCGTTCGATGGTGGCCGATGCAGACCGCAACGGGCCCGGCATCACCACGTCCGGCGATACACGCATCACGCCGATTGGCCGCTTTTTACGGCGCACCAAGCTCGATGAACTACCGCAGTTTTTGAACGTTCTTCGCGGCGATATGAGCCTCGTGGGGCCGCGCCCGGAAGACCCGCGATATGTCGCGCTCTACAGCCCGCAGCAGCGCGAAGTTCTCAAGCTGCGTCCGGGCATCACCAGCCTCGCGTCCGTTCAGTATCTCGATGAAGAAGCCCTGCTCACGGGCGACGATTGGGAGACGCGCTACGTGCAAGAGGTGATGCCGGCCAAACTGGCGCTCGATCTGCAATACGCGCAGAATCCATCGCTGTGGGCTGACATCGTGATTTTGTGGCGAACAGTTGTGGCGGTTCTGCGATGAGCATATCAGCAATTCAGCTAGTTTTCAGAGGGCGAGGCATGCCTCGCCCCTACCAACGATAACGATTGTAGGGGCGACACAGGCAAACTTCGTTTGCACGTCGCCCGATTTTTGCAAACTCGAATATTCAATCGGCTTCTTAAGTCTTTGTCTTTGCTGACAAGCTCATAGGCTGTGAAAAGCCGTACTCGGCGCGCTGACAGCTAAATTCGCCCCAGCAGCTTATCGCGGATTTGTAAGCGGCGCTTTTCCCAATTCCGCAGGTACTTGATGTACATGGCAAGGATGCCCACTCGGACGCGCTGCCACTGGCTGTACTCTTGAAGTTCTTCGGCGTTGAACATCTGGCGCATCACGTAAAGCGGCGGTCTGATCTCGCGCAGAACAGCGCGAAACGAAAGCGGTGGCTTCTTGCCGCTGTAGATGTCATGCAGCCCACGAATGACTCGCAGCGCTTTGCGCCGCAGTTCGCTGATCGATGGCCGCGCCGGATGTAAGATCACCGTTTCATGGCTGTATAGCTGCACGAAGCCGCCCGTGTGAACCCGTTTACCCCATTCATGATCGCCGCCGGATACCAGCGTGGCATTGAAGCCGCCCACTTTTTCAAACACTTCGCGCTTGGTGAACATATTGGCCGTCGGCGCGAAATGTTCTTGCTCGATGTATCTCTTCATAGGGAACGCTGTCACCATCTCGTATAATTCCGCGATGGTCGGGTGCTGCGGGTTTTCCGCGAACAGCTTCACACGCCCGCCGACCATGCCGCAGTTGGGCACGCTCAACAGGCAGTTCACGCCGTTTTCAACCCAATCAGGTTCGGGGATGCAGTCGGAATCGCTGAAGGCCATCAGATCGCCCTTCGCAACAGCGATGGCCGTATTGCGTGCGGCGAACTGGGTGCGGACAGCTTCGAAGATCAGCCGCGCTTTGGGATGCTGCTCCACAATCGGGGCAACGCTCTCATCTGAGGCGTTATCAACGACGATGATCTCATATTGGTCGGACGGATACGTTTGACCATCCAGCGCTTGTAAACACAATTCGAGCCGCTCGGCATCATTGTAGACCGGGATGATGACCGTAACGAACGGTTTTGCATGACGCTCCAATACTTGGCGCTCCAAAATCACCCCATCGCTTTCAGCGCACGGGCGAGACGTGCCACCCGACGCGGCACAGCCCGCGACTTGCGGCGCAGGTAATCAGCAGTCGTATATAAAGTCGCTGGCGGCTGCACGTAGGCGCGCAGCCAACGGCTTACCTGTTGGCGAGTATCCGCACTCGCGATGTCTGTCCACAGTTCCGGCGCGGAGTCTCGCCAAGCGGGATAATAAGCGTCCATCTCGCGCCCGCAAATATCCATGAACGACAGGCGTTCCGCCGCGCTCCAATCGCGCCACGTTCGCGGCGCTTTGGCCGGCCACACGTTGAGATGCGGCACTTCGCCCGCCCATTCCGGCGGCAGTCGCACACCGAGAAACTCGAATAACGCCGCCTGCTGCGCGTCCAATTCTTCGAGGCGTATGAATAGAAATTCGCTGCCGTTCTTCTCGACGCGCTCTATGAAATGCTGTTCGATCAAGCGGTTTTGATACGACCAGAACCAGCAGCACTTTTCAAAACGGCTGAGGCCTGCCCATTCGCGGCTGGACATCTCACCCACTTTGTCGGCGCTTGGGCGATAGATTTCCCAGTCTACATTGTGGCGCAGCGGGTGATAATAACGGCGCGGCGTATAGAACGATTCGACCACTGCGCGACCATCGCGGATGAGCCATACCAGCTTCGCGTCGGGGAAGGCTTCGCGCAGCGCGGGCATGACGAACGTCAGCTTATACGCCGACTCGCCGTATTCCTTGCCGTCGAGCGTTGGGGGACGCGACTGTCGCAGCAGGTCAATCATTGCCGCGTGCGGCATTTCGCCATAGAGATACTGCGTCGCTTCCGCGATCAAGCGCGGTTCTGGCTCGTGCAGGCAAACACAATCGGGCGAACGGCTCAAAAGTTCCGCAATCGTTTCGGTGCCCGAACGCCCCGTACTTACAATAAAAAACACGGCTGTCCTATCTTTCACGCCTCAGCGCGGTGACGATCCATAGCGAAAAGAATGTTACGGCTGAAGGCCATCTCACAGTATATTCAGCAGAATTGCCGACGCAAGGTTCAACACCTGTGCAGTCAGGGTCATTGACTTTTTCCGACTTTCAACGTTTATGCAATGCTGTTCTTAATATACTCCTGCGTGGTGTCAAAGTCTGTGCTAGAAATATCAAGTCAAAATGGGCTGCCGCCGTGACAGCCTTTCTTGCCCTATAGGTCGTCTAATATGAGTTCCTTCGCAAACATGCGTAGAAAAACGTTGGGGAACACTCCAGCAATACACATAGTCTACTTGATTTTTGCCCGCTCTCGCTACCATTCAGGCGTATTGATCTTGACAATTCCCTAACAATTGGTACTTGACCCTCCCGTTACGTTAGGGTTTAAGGTGTTACCTGTAGTTTAATATCGCAGGAGAGAAACACCATGTACGCAGCACCTCAATCGCAAACACTCGATGTCGAAAACTTTCGACCACTGGCCCAACTCATCCCGGCTCACTGGCAAAGCGGCGATATGCAGTCGCCAGATGGCATACATCTACACTATACGCGCACCGGAGCAGGTGAAGGCAAAAGCGCCGTTGTGCTGCTGCATGGTATTCAGGCGTTAGGGTTGATGTGGCTGCGTGTCGCTCAGGCGTTAGAGCCGAACTATGACGTTATCATGCCGGACTGCCGCGCACATGGCCAGTCGGGCGGAACAGAACGCGGTTTTTCAGCGAGGTTACTGGTCAATGATATGGCGGCACTGATCGCAGCGCTGGAACTGGATAGGCCGTTAATCGTGGGACACTCGATGGGCGCGGAAATCGCAGGGCGTTTAGCGGCACTGAACACCATCCCCATTCGCGGCGTGGTGCTGGTTGACCCCGCGCTGCAATCTTTTACGCCAATGACCGATGCAGGCATGGCGACACCGCCATGGCTGGAAGCGATCATGGCCATTATGCGCGCCCTGAAAGACCTGTCGCATGAAGAACGGCTTCGGGAAGGGCTAAAGCTGCTGCCGCCGGGAACTACCGTCACCAACGAGTCGGATTATGTCAGTCTGATCGAGGGCATGGCACAGTTCGACCAGAGCGCGTTTCAGTTCGTCAACAACATGAGCTATCTGTTCAAAGAGCCGCAAACGATCAAGAACATCGCTTCTCCCCTGCTGCTGATGACGGCGCGCCCGACCTATCCCGGCGCAAATACCGGGCCGGGACTGGCGGCCTTTCAGAAAAACTGGCATCATGGCCAGCATATCCACTTCGATAACAGCGGGCATTTCATCCCGTTCGAGCAGTACGAGGCGTTCATGGTCGCGCTCACCCGCTTCTTCGCGGAGCAAAACTAACAGCCCACCGCAGGGTTGCAGAGACGCAGAGAAAACCATTTTATTTTCCCTGTTCCCCTGCCTCTCTGCGGTAAGCCTTTTCTTTTGCTGATTGCTGAAATGCTGACTAGCTGATGGCTATCGTTCCATCATCGGCAGATCGACGTAAGAAAGGGCTGCCGCGCTGCGCGAGACGGTTAGCGTGGGCGTACCCTCAGCCGGATAACGGCGGAACAAGCCCTCGTCCGCGCCAGCGATAGCGATGCGGATGCTGTGGCCGGCCTCGATCAACACCGATGTGTTGTATAGGTGCAGCGTGACTTCAGTGAGTTCGCCGGGGACAAGCGGCGTATAGGCGGCCTCGCTGATGTCGTGCTGCGGCCACGTCGAGATGTAGGGCGAATCCGCAGGGTCTTGCACCGCGTAGAACGGCAGTCGCAAAATGCCTTCCGTGATGTAAGTCACGCGGCCATCGGGCGCAACGTCCTCTAAGTAGACATGCAGCGCGCCGTCCTCGTGCGTCGAGGCAAGCTGGAGCGTCACTACTGGCGCGCCCGTGATTTCAACGTCGGCTGCTAACGGTTCGCTGGTGTACGTCAGCAAGTTGGCGTCGGCCTCAGCGCGATCAGGATAGATCACGTCTTCGCCGCCCAACTGCGTGTGCCAGCGTGTAGTTTCGCCAGTTGTGGTGCTGAAATCGACGGCGTAGCTGTCCTCACCGTCAGCGCTGGTTGGTGCATCGGTTGACAGTCCATTACCTTCAACGAAGAACCAGCGTGTCTGCGTCTCGAAGCCTTGCGGCGGCCAAACAGTGGTGGTGTTCCACGTCCCGGCATTCAGAGTGTAGTAAGTGATACTGCTCTCCGGCACTTCGCCGTCTTCTTTCAGAAGCGCATCAAAGTAGGCAAGGCGCTCCGTGAACTGTTCCGCCTGTGTCGGCTCAACCGCTTGGTCAGGCGTGTTAAACGGGTCAATATCAAAACTGCCGCTGTGAGAGAACGGGCCGATCACCACCACCTGCGGCGTGTCGAATGTCAGGTAGCGGGCAATCGAGCCGTCGGCGGTAGATGCGTCCAGCCAGCCAGCCCACACCAGCATCGGCACACCGGACTGCTCAATCTCAGCCTCATACAGATAGGGACCCGCATACTGCGCGTTCGGGCCGCTGGTGATGTCGTCCGCGAATTCGGCTGCGGCCACCAGTGCGGCGATGTCCACGTTGTCGCGCTCCGCTAAAATAGCGGCAAGCTGTTCGCCGTTAGCATCGCTGTCGACTGGCTTGATACCCGTACTGTAGCTGAGACGCAGACCTGTACAGGCCAACCCCTCTACGCCTGCGAGACCGCAAATGTCGTTGGCGTCCAGCATCGCAATGACGCCGCCCCAGTTCGTCGCAAACCAATCGTTGATGACGCCGCCGGGAGAGAACAAGGCCGGCACGTCGAAGTCGTTATACAGCGGCGCAACCACGCGAACCGCCGGATGGTTGGGGACGACGTTCATTTCGGCGGTATCGCCATCATAGGACACGCCATACGCACCCACACGCCCGTTCGACCATGACTGCGCCACAATCCACTCGACGATTTCGCCGAGATCGGCCACTTCTTGCGGCGCAAGTTCACCGGTACGCTGCCCGCTGGAAGCGCCGCTGCCACGCGCATCCACCAGCACGACGGCATAGCCCGAACGCACGAACGCGAGGTCTTCTTCACCCGGCGGCTGGCGGTCTAGGGCGCGGACATAGCGTGTAGAGCGAATGACCGTTGGCAGCGTTTCGCCTTCGGCCCGTTCGGCAGGCAAGAGCACATCGACGGCGATTTGGATGCCGTCGGGCATGGGGATATACAGTGCCTCAACCGTATAATCAGCGACAGTCTCAGTTTCACTTTGAGCGCTGACGGTGGTCGTCGCAATAACGATCAGCAGCAGCGCGAATAGGCGAGCGAACAGGGTATATTTCATAAAAATCTCCGTGAGTTTGGATTCAAGTACCAACCCTCTTTACGCAGCCAACCGGATTGAGTTGCGACAGCTCACTGTATATTGTTCAGGTTAAACGTTGCGCCCGTTGGCAAATCCCGCTACCTTTAACACACGTTATCAACTAATAAGGATTGCCCGTGATGGACACACATGGCGTCACCGTTCGCAGCACCCGCGTTTTGCGCGGCCCGAACCTGTACGCTTACATGCCCGTGATTCATGTTGTCATGGACATCGGTGAATATGAAGACCGCCCCAGCAGCAGCTTTCCCGGCTTTGTCGAACGCATCACGACATGGCTGCCGGGATTGCAAACCCACGAATGCAGCGTCGGCAAACCCGGCGGCTTCATCGAACGGCTCAAACGCGGCACGTATCTGGCGCACATCACCGAACACATCACGCTCGAACTGCAAACGCTGATGGGCTTCAACGTCAACTTTGG
>JACMMD010001210.1 GCA_014379235.1 Anaerolineae bacterium | reverse complement strand
GGAACACCGTTAGCGGCAATCACCATCGTGGTGATCGTCGTGAACAACAGCAGCAGCACAATGCGCGGCTTGGTCAGTTGGAGATAGGCTTTTGCCATAGCGCCGAGGCTTAATTGCGGCGGTTCGCGCCGGGACTGTATTACACTTGTCGTTGGGATTGCCATCGTTCCTCAGTAAACTCATCAGATGTCTCACGGCCTACGCTTCGATTATCCAGCGTCTCTACCGCGCTTAGTGCGACCAGCAGCGCCCATGTCACCGATGCCAGTCCAACATGCGCCGCACCCCAAACCGGAGCGGCAGCGCTCAAAACGAACATTGCGCCTACACCCGCTTGTAACAAATAAGCCACGAGTGCCACGCTGGCCAGTGTTCGCGCCGGGACTGCTGGCCGTTCACGCCGCGTATACCACACCAGCACTACTAGCGCCAAGCCTAACCCGACTACCGCATAACGGTGCAGCATATGAACTAGCGCCAGCGCGCCCTGCCCCGTCGGGAAAATTTCGCCATTACACAACGGCCAATCAAGGCAGGCGAGTGTCGCGCCGCTTCCGCGTACCAGCGCGCCCGTCAAGATAATCACGAATGCCAGCGCCGCCGTGACATAAGCCAATAAGGTTACGCTGTCTGTGCGCTGAACTTGCGCCGCCTGCGGGCGATACATCGCCGCAACAGCCGCCACTAACAGCGCGCCAAGCAGCAGCATCGCCGTTCCTAAATGCAGCGTCACCATCGTCGGCGGCAAATCCAGCACGACGACGATTGCACCAAGTGCGCTTTGCACCACGAACAGTAACGCCGTCACCACTGTCGCCACCAACACAAACAGGTTTTGATCTGCTGGATTGCGCCGATAATCTACGATAGCCAGCGCCAGCATCCCTAATCCGAGCAAACCGATCAACGCCGCGAACAGACGGTGCGACCACTCGATCCACGCGGTCAAGTTATCGAGCGGCGGGAATATACGACCATCGCACAACGGCCAACTGTTGCCGCAGCCAAGCCCGGAATCCGTCACCCGAACCACTGCGCCAAACACAATCAACCCGACAGTTAGCAGCACTGTAAGGAGTGCCAGCGTCGAGAACAATCGGTCACGACGCCCTTCACCCTGATTCAACATTCGCTCACTTGCCATCTAATACGCTGTTGGTCGCGTAAGGTTGCTGCGAAACGTTCGTTACTCGGATGCCGCAGCCGGAGTTGGTTGGTCAGTTCCGCTTCGTACAACCGGGGCAGTTGTTTTTACGGCGGGTTCGCTCTTGGCCTTCGTGATCTGCCGCGACAGCAGCCACATGACAACCGCAATCGTCACGCCCATACCAACAAGGTTGAACAAAAGAAACCCGACGAGAAGAACAAACTGCTGCGCTTCCCACGGCTCGGCTGCAAGTGTGTCGCCTTCGGGGTCGGCAACTTGGCGCTGCACAGGCAGCCAATCTTCGCTGCTCTGCGAGACCAACTGCGCGGTGAGGCCGCCACCGATGATTAAAATGAGAACCGCGCCAATAATTACCGATAGTCGTTTCATGCCTGCCTCCGGTAGCGAGCGCAATCGAACTTTTTGCTTTGAGAAATTGTACTATTTATCACAACCGACTTCAAGCCACCATCGGCAAAACGGGCTAAACCCTGTCACTCTGCGAATCTCCGGTAGCGCGTCCGCGTGGTTCTTGGGTGCTGTCGCTGACAGCATCTATGGCTTCGCTGGCTTTTTCGTGTTCTGTAGTACGGTGATGGGATTCGCTGCGTTCGACAACCGCCCCGCCATCCTCATCCAAATCCTTACCTGTGCCGTCTTTCAGCGGGCGGCGTGGCAAAATAACCGTAAAGGTGCTGCCCTTACCTGGAGTGCTGTCGAGTTTGATACGTCCACCATGCTTGCGAACAATCGCTTCGGTGATGGCCAAGCCTAAGCCGCTGCCCTCGATACGCAGCGCCGCAGTTTCCCTCGCCCGAAAGAAGCGCTCGAACACACGCGGCTGTTCTTCCGGCGAAATACCTAACCCCGTATCACGCACGCTGATGGTGACGAATAAATCATCGCCCGACGCTGTAAGCCAAACTTCGCCGCCGTTGCGATTATATTTGACCGCGTTGCTAACAAGATTATTCACCACTTGCGCTACCAACCCCGCATCAGCCATGAGCAAGTTCGCTCCCAGCTCGATACTCTTATGCAAAGTGATCTCTCGGGCCTCAGCAACTTCACCCTGCATGTTCAGCGCATCCTCAAAAACCACCCTCAGGTCACATTCGACAAGGTTGAGTGCTTGCTTGCTGTCAAGCCGGCCCATATCCAGCATTTCGGAAACCATGTGTTCCATGTGCTGCAAAATCGCCAGTGCGCGTTCAGCAAAGTGGGTCTGACGATCAGTGAGGGGGCCGAGTTGCTGAAGCAGTTCGATACAACCCTTCACTGCCCCGATGGGTGTCTTGAGTTCATGAGCCGTGATATTCATCAAGTCGGCTACAGAGTCGTCATCGGGCCGATTATCAGTCATATTCTCCCCCCGTTGGGCATAGTAAACCGGGAAGCGCGTCAACGGCATACGCAATTCGCGTACCATGCCATGTGAGCAGTGACCCGTCAACGATAATAATACCGCTTGTTCGCGCTGCGGGCACGTCCAACTCAGCAAATAGAGCGATATGCTCCTCAGTGAACGGAAATGGCTCAGTCGGCAGCAAGATAATATCCGGCTGCGCCTCGACCACTTCTTCTAAAGTCACACGCGGATAGCGGGTATCCCGATCAGCGATGCGCGGGTCATCGGCGGCGTAAGGTTCAGCCTGACCCAGATCGGCCTTCAATGGATACAGCCGCTCACGTTCCGCAAAAACGTTTATGCCGCCGCACACTCGCAGTAAATCGTGCGAGTAGGTATCCGCGTTGAAGGTCATCAACGGCTCGTTCCAGATCGGAACAAACACCTTGCACGGTTCTTTGTTCTCCGCGAGGCGCTCCAGCCAATCCACCGACCATTCTATGGCCCGTATACGCTCGCCGACTGTGCCTTCATCAACTCCGAACACGTACATGATATTCCACAGCAGGTTAAACGCCTCGCGCACTGTTCGCGGGAACGTCACCCACACCGGAATACCTGCCGCTTGCAGCGCTTCAACGTCCTCTTTGCGGTTCTCCTCGCGGTTGGCGATGACGAGTTCCGGGGACATTTGAATGATGCGCTCGATGTCCGGGTTCTTCGTGCCACCGATGCGCGGCAGACGCGCCACTTTATCCGCCGGACGTGTGCAATAATCCGTGATGGCAATCAGCCGTTCGCCAAGATTCAAATCGAACAGCGATTCGGTCACGCTCGGCACAAGCGAAACCACGCGCTGCGGCGGATGATCCACATCGACGGGCGCATCCATCGTGTAAACGTAGGTATTCTTATCGTTTCTTGAATCGTCGGCTTGAGCGTCCAACAGGGTTTAACGGCCTTTGCTAAAGCTATGCTCGATGTACCAATTGTTCACGTTCGGGACCAACACTGACAGTATAGATGGGCGTATCACACAACTCGCTCACACGGCGGATATATTCACGGGCGGCTGCTGGTAGATCGTCAAACCGCCGCGCACCGCTGATGTCTTCTTTCCAACCGGGCAGCGTTTCGTAGATCGGTGTGGCATTTTCGATGTCCGAATTCGTCGCGGGCAAAAGACTGTGATGCTTGCCGTCAATGATGTAGGCGGTGGCGATTTGCAATTCATCAAAACCGCTCAACACATCGAGCTTGGTCAGCAGCAGTTCGGTAAAGCCGTTGACCTGCGCCGCGTAGCGCAGCACCACCATATCCAACCAACCACAGCGGCGAGGGCGGCCCGTCGTTGTGCCAAACTCGTCCCAAAAATTTTCGCCTGTGCCGCGCAGTCTTTCCGCTAACGGGCCTTCAAGTTCTGTCGGCATCGGCCCCGAACCGACTCGCGTACTGAAAGCCTTGGCCACACCAACCACGCGGTCAACGTATCGCGGCCCAAAGCCCAAGCCTGTCAGCGCGCCGCCGACAGTGGGTGATGAACTGGTCACGAACGGGTAATTGCCATGATCGATGTCCAGCAGCGTACCCTGCGCGCCCTCGCACAAAACCCGCGCTCCGGCATTCAGCCGTTCGTTAAGATAGGCCGTCGTATCACGCAG